>NZ_BAAALS010000001.1:272286-466464 GCF_039528415.1 Luedemannella helvata | reverse complement strand
TTGCGAGTCAGCCGACCCGCCCAGTCACCCCACCATCCTCACTGCGCACCTTGGCGGGATGGACGGGTGTGGTTGCCGCCAAAGTGCGCACCTTGGCGGGGTGGGGCGGCCTGGACGCCCGCCAAAGTGCGCACCTTGGCGGGGACGGACGGGGCCGGATGCCGAAGTGCGCTCCCTTGGCGGGATGGGGCGCTCACGTGTCGCGACCTTGGTCGGGGTGCTGCCAAGGTGCGTACTGGGTGGAGGCGTTCGCGGGCCAAGCGCGGCGGCAGGCCGGCCCTGTCAGGGCTCGTGGGTGGCGGGTCGCCTGCGGGGACGCGGGCCGGCGCTTCGGCGGAGAAAACGAAAGAGACGGCTCCTGTTGAGCCGCCTCCCCCTCTGCGCGTCTTATCCGTGGTGTTGCACTCTCGTTCCAGAACCCCCCGCGTTTCATGGGAGCGCTTCCACGGTTACATCTGTTACCGCCAATGTCAAGGGTTCGCCAGACAGCAAGCGGCTGACCTGCCCAGATGGACAGGTCAGCCGTTTGAGATATTTACGACAGTCACAACACAGAGTTACGGACCCTGTGCCGATGGTCAGCGGAAGCGTCGTCCGCTCGCCCGGTGCCCGCGGGCCGGCCGGTCGGAGTCCACGCGACGGTCGCCATCGTGGCGGTGCCCACCGTCGGGACGGTGGCTGCCCTCGTGCCGGTGGCCGGACTCCGGGCGGTGGCTGCCCTCGTGCCGGTGCGCGCTGTCCGGGCGCTGCGGGCCGCCGTGGCGACGCTCGCCGTCGAAGCGGCGGGGCCGGCGGTCACCCTCGAAGCGGCGCGGACGGTGCTCACCGTCGAACCGGCGCGGGCGAGGGGCCTCCTCGACGATCGTGATCGGCTCGCCGGACGGCTGTCGGGCGCCGGTGACCTCGGCGAGCGCCGGGGCGCCCGCGACCACGTGCGTACGGATCGGCTCGACACCCGCCTTCTCCAGCATGCTCAGCGTGCTGGCCCGCTGGCGCGGCAGCACCAGCGTGACGACCGCACCGGACTCCCCGGCACGGGCCGTACGGCCGGCACGGTGCAGGTAGTCCTTCGGGTCCTTCGGCGGGTCGACGTGGACGACCAGGTCGACGCCGTCGACATGGATGCCACGCGCGGCCACGTTCGTCGCGATGAGGACGTCGACCCGGCCCTCCTTGAACTCGGCGAGCGTCCTCGTCCGTACCCGCTGGGTCTTTCCGCCGTGAAGTGCACCCGCGCGGACGCCGACCGCCGCGAGCTGCTCAACCAGGCGGTCGACCGCCATCTGGGTCTTGACGAACATGATGGTGCGACCGTGCCGGTTCGCGATCGAGGCGAGGATCGTGAACTTGTCGCGTGGCGGGATCATCAGCGTGTGGTGCGTCATCGTGTCCACCGCGGCGACGGCCGGGTCGACCTCGTGCGTGACCGGGTCGGTCATGAACCGCTTGACCAGGGTGTCGACGTCACCGTCCAGAGTGGCCGAGAAGAGCAGCCGCTGGCCGCCCTTCGGCGTCTGGTCGAGCAGCGCGGTCACGTCGGGCAGGAAGCCCATGTCGGCCATCTGGTCGGCCTCGTCGAGCACGGTGACCTCGACCTCGGCGAGCGAGCAGGCGCCGCGCTCGATCAGGTCGGCGAGCCGGCCCGGGGTGGCGACCAGCACGTCCACGCCACGGCGCAGCGCGTCGATCTGGATCCCGTACGACGAACCGCCGAAGGCGGTCTTGGTGAAGAGCTTGATCGATTTCGCGAGCGGGGCCAGCGCGTCGTTGACCTGCATGGCCAGCTCACGGGTTGGCACCAGGATCAGGGCCTTGGGGCGGTGCGGCGCGCTGCGCTCGCCCCGCGCGAGTCGGGTGAGCAGCGGCAGGCCGAACGCCAGCGTCTTGCCGGAGCCGGTCTGGCCGCGGCCCAGCACGTCGCGGCCGGTCAGGGCGTCCGGGATCGTGGCGGTCTGGATGGGGAACGGGGCCGTGATGCCCGCGCGGCCCAGGGCGCGAACGAGCTGCCGGGGCAGGCCGAGTTCGGCGAAGCCCGGGGCGGCGTTCTCGGCGGGCTCATCGAGGACGGAGGGCAGGGTGTTGAGCGCGCTCATTTCGAGCGCAGCGTCGATCGACATGATGGTGATGGGAACCTCTCCAAGCGGGCCGTCCTCAGCGACAGTTGCGTGAAGAGAACAGCCCATCATCGGCGCGCCTGTACGCGCGGCCGGACATAAGATCCCACCTATCGTACCCGGTCTAAACGTCACGCCGGCAGCGGCGTGACGACCGGCACCGGCGCTGTGTCCGGCATCACCCGATTCAGCCGTTGAAAAAGGATGAGGCGAGTACGGCCACGAACGCGCCCACCAGCAGCACCATCCCGAGGCCGGCCGCCAAGATGATCACCACTCGGCGGGTACGCGAGCGGCTCTCCGCGGGCGGGACCGTCGCCGGCAGGCCCTGGGCCAGGATGTGGCCCGTGAACGACCCGGAGTCGTTCAGGTACGAGTCCGGGTCGGTGCTGCCCGGCCCGGCGTAACCGCCGCCGTACACCGTCCCCTGTGGAGCCTGGCGCGGCGTCTGGTAGGCGGACGGCATCCACGTGTCGTCCACCGCGCCCCCGCCGATCGTGTGTGGCGGCGGTACGGGCGGGGCTGGCTGAGGGTACGGGTGGGGCGGCTGCGGGCCCGGGTAGGGCGGCACGGGCGGACCCGGCGGCGTCGGCGGTCCGGGCGGCGTGGGCGGGCCCGGAGGGGTCGGCGGGAACGGCTGCGGGTGTCCGGGGTCCGGCGCGGGCCGGCCGGGGTCGGGGGTGGGGTACGGGGTCGGTTCGGGCGTCGGGAACGGCGTCGGCAGCGGACCGGGCGGTGGCAGCGGCGTGGGCGGCGCAGGCGTGGGTGTCGGCGGACCGGGCGGCTGCGGCGGCCACGGCGAAGGCGGCTCCGGTGGGGAAGGCGGTGCCGGCGGCTCGTCCGGCTCACCGGGTTCGGGCGGCTCGCCTGGCTCCGGCGGCGCCGGTGGGCTGGTGGGCTCCGGCGGGCGGACCGGGTCCGGCGGGTCGATGGGTTCGGGCGGGCGGACGGGCTCGGGCGGGCTCGCCGGGTCCGGGGGACCGTACGGGTCGGGCTGCGCGTAGGCGCCGGGTGGCGCGTACGGGCTGTGCGACGCCGGCGAATGCGGGCCGGCCTGGGAGTAGGGGTCCCAGGGCGAGTGGGGCTCGGTGGGGCTGATCTGCCGCGGTGGCTCCGGCTCGGTCACGGTCAGCGGCGCGCGTGGCGGCTCACCGACGTGGGCGGACCGGGGCGGTTCGCCGGAACGGATCGGCTCCATGATGTCGACCGGCGCCCAGGAGTCGTCCGTGGACGGCCACGGCGTCACATGCGCGGCATGCTCGGCGGGTGCCGAGGTGGGTTCCGCGGTCGGGGGCGCGCTCAGCGCCGGTCCGGCACTGGGCGGGGTATTCCCGAACGCGCCCGACGGGTGCGAGGCGCCGCCGAGCACATCCACAATGGAGACCGGCTCGGCGGGCACCTGCGCCACCGGCTCCGCGCGGTACACGCGCGACGCGGACCGGACCGGCACGTCGGCGAGATCTTCCGGGTTGATCCGGGCGAGGTTCGGCACCGATGCCGTGCCCCGCACGCCGGTCGGAGCCGGCGTGGCGCCCGACAGTGGCGGCGGGGCGGGGGACTGCGGTGGCGGGGCGGCGGACTGGGGCGGCGTGGTGCCCGACCGCGGTGACGCGGCGGCCGACGGAGCTGGCGGCGGCACGGGCGCGGCCGGCTGCTGCGGCGCGGGAGCGTAGCTCGACATCGGTCGGGCCGGCTCGGCAGCCGGGTAGCCCGCCGGACGTGGCGGCTCCATGGCCGGGTGGCTCGCTGCCGGAGGTGCGGGCGGCCGTTCGTCGGACGCCACGGGGCCCGACAGCGGGGGGTTCGGGGTCGCGCTGTGCGGCCCGGAGGCGGCCGGGTCCGGCGCAGGTCGGGCGATCGAGAGCGACTCGGCCCAGGCGTCCACGGGCTGGTCGTCGAAGTAACCCGGCGGGAGGTTCGGCGGCCCAGCGGACGGGACCGGCATGGGGGCGCCCGCGACCTGCCACGGCTGGGCGAACTCGGCCCACGGCAGGGGCGGCGTTGTGGTCGGCTGGGTCTCGCCGGTGGCCAGGTTGGCGTGCGGCGGGACGGAGGCCGTCCCGGACGGTCGAGCCGGGCTGCCGGGGGCGCCAGCCGGGCTGCCGGGCGCGCCTGCCGGGCGGCCGGGCGCCAGGGGCGATCCGCCGGGCGGCGTCGCGGTGTTGTGCGGAGGCGGGCCAGCCGGCGGGCGGGGTGTCGGTAGTGGGGGCGCGGCGACGGCGGGCATCGGCGGCGCGGCCGTGGGAGGCGGGCTGGCGGGCGGCGCGGCATACGCCGCTGGGGGCGCGTACCCCGGCGGCGGCGCGGGGTATCCCGGCGGCGGCGTGGCGGGCGGCTTCGGCTGCTGGCCGAACGCCGACGACAGCGAGGTGACCGGCGGCGGCGGGGTGGTCGGGGCCGTGCCCGGCGGCGGTCCGTCGACCGTCGGCGACGAGAACGCGGAGAACGTCGACGTCGAGGGGGAGTCCACCGTGGGCGATGAGAAGCCGGAGAACGTCGAGGCTGCGGGGTCCGGCACGGGGCGCGGCCTGCGTACGGGCAGCGGGGTGGCGCCGCCCTCAGCGGCGCTGGCCACCCGGTAGCCACCGGAGGCGGGCGGTTCGGTCCCGTCCGGGGCGGTGGGCGTCACGCTCGCCCGGCCGCGCGCGCCGGCCTGGTCGGGCGCGGCCGGTGCGCCCGGCGTCCGAGGCGGGAACGGCGTCGCGGGCGACTCGTCCGACCGGGGCGGGGCCGGCGTACGCGTAGGCAGGGCCGCAGGCGTGTCGGACGGCAGGGAAGCCGCCGGGATCCGCGTCGGCAGACCCGGCGGGGCGTCCGGCGGCAGGGACGCCGCGGGCGTACGGGTCGGCAGCGGCGGGACCGCGGGCATGGGCGGCACGGGCAGGGGCGACGGGGCGAGTGGCGACGCGGGCGTGGTCAACTCCGGCTCGCGCCGGGAGGGGTGCGCGGTCGTCTCCGCGAACGGTGACGACGACCCGTCCGGCGGCGTCGGCGTGGCCTCCGACCCGGCGGGTGTTGGCGCGTACTCCATGTGACACTGCCTCCAGCGTTCGCCCGGCGCGCACGCTGCCTGCACGAGCGTCGCGGCGACCGCTCCACCGGGCGGCACCGGCCGGGACTGTGGTTCCGCTTAACGGTGCCATACCGGCCCGGGTTCGCGCAGCCGTCACCATCGCGGGAAGATCATATTGCGGTTGTAGATGGCCAGGAAAAGCCAGCTGGCCTGCAGCTTTACTTTTTGTACGCAATGTGAACAGGCGTTTATGTCCCGTCCCAGTGCGCGGGCGGTCACTCCGTCGGGCGGCTCTGCGCGCTGGTCGCGGCCGCTGAACTCGTCTCCGCCGCGGTGGTCGCCTCCTCGCTGGTCTCGGCCGCGCTGGTCTCGGCCGCCGTGGTCTGCGCGGTCGTGGTGGGTGGCGCGGTCGTCTTCGACGGCGGGATCGTCTTCGACGGCGCGGTCGTGGTCGGAGGCGCCGTGGTCGGCCGCGTCGTCGTGGGCGGCGCGGACGTCGTGCTTCCCGGGCGCGTGGTGGCCGGCGCGGTCGTCCGCGGCGGCGTCGTCGGGGGCCGCGTCGTGGTGGGCGGCGCGCTCGTCGGCGGCCTGGACGTCGGCGCGGCGGACGGGGCGACCCGCTTCGCGGGCAGCACGCGGGCCGCGCCGTAGTACTCCGACCACCAGATGGGCGCCACGCGGACGTGGTCGCCGAACGTGGGCGCGTGCACCATCTTGCCGTTGCCGATGTACATCGCGACATGGTGGATCTGGCGCCAGTCGCGCTTGTCCGTGCTGAAGAAGAGCAGGTCGCCGGGGAGCAGGTTCTCGACCCGAACCTTCGTCGTCAGGCCCGCGTACTGCCAGACCGCCACGCGGGGGATGGTCTTGTCGACCGACCGGTACGCGGCGAAGGTCAGGCCGGAGCAGTCGTACGCGTTCGGGCCCTCGGCCGCCCACACGTACGGCTTGCCGACCTGGCGCAGCGCGAACCGCACCGCGTCGACGGCCTTCTCGTTCGCCTCGTACCCGTTGTTCGCACCGCCGATCGCGTACGAACCGCCGAGCCCTTCCTCGTAGGTGTCGCGCTCCTTGGTGATGTCGGCGAGCTTGTCCTTGTTGCGGTCGCGCAGCACGTTGAGGGCCTTGGTGTGCCGGTCGAACTGCTCCTTGACGACCGCCCGCTGCCGGATGAGGTCCTCGTTGCGCTTGACCGCCGCCTCGTACGCCGTCTTGGTCGACCGTTCGAGCCGCTCGGCGCGCTCGACGTCGAACTGCACCGAGTCGCGGCCGGGCGGCTTGCGGGCCGCGTCCACGTTCTGCCCGAACGCGGGCGCCATGGCGCCGAGTTCCTGCAGGTCGTTGGCGTAACCCTGGAGCGGGCCGAGAGCAAGGGCGCCCTTGTACGAGTCGGCGGCGATGTCGCGGGCGCGTTGCCGGTGCACGGCCAGTTGGGCGGTGGCGACCTGCCAGGGCAGGCGCGCGGCGGTGACCGCCGGGCCGGCCAGGGCGAGATCGGCGTCTATCTGCTTGAGCTGCTCGCCGAGCCGCTCCTTCGAGCTGGACGCCGCGATCAGCTGGAGCGTCACCGGATCCATCTGGGTGCTCGGCGATGTGACCGGGGTCTGGGGCACGTTCGCCAGGGTCAGGGGAACCTCAGCGATCGGCTCGGAGCCGCCGGCCGGGCCCCGGGCGACGCCCGCCTTGAGCGGCGGCGGCACGATGCCGGCCTGGGTGCCGGGGAAGACCGTTCGCGGCGCTGCGGGAGTGCTGACCTGGCCGCTCGCCGGGCTCCCCACGCCGAGGCTGGGCGGGGCACCGTGGGGGCGCGCGCCGTCGCCGGGGTCGGCCTGGGCCATCGCGGGTGTCATCCAGACGAACGTGACAGTGGCCGCCGTGGCGGCGGTCGCCGCGCGTCCCAGGCGTGCGGGCACACGCTTCGGCTGGCGCCGCCTCCCCATGCGTACCCCTTAATCCCGTTTTTGACACAAATAGTCCGAACTGCTTTCGCGTCCGGTCACTACCACATTCGTACCTCACGACCACGCGCCGTGTCGACGGCGAACGCGACACCAGTTCGGAAACCGACTGGGCGGCAGGTGAACGGGACGACGACGTAGGCTCGGGCACGGGCGCCCGCGCGTCGGTGCCCGGAGGGGGCAGGTCATGGACGTCGGGCTCAAGCGCGAGATCGAGGCGAAGGTCTACGCCGGGGAGCGGCTCAGCCGCGAGGACGGCGAGGCCCTGTACGCGTGCGACGACCTGGCCTGGCTGGGCCGGCTCGCGCACCACAAGCGCACCGAGCTCAACGGCGACCGGGTCATGTTCAACGTGAACCGGCACCTGAACCTCACCAACGTCTGCTCGGCGTCCTGCGCGTACTGCTCGTTCCAGCGCAAGCCGGGCGAGAAGTCGGCGTACACGATGCGCGTCGAGGAGGCGGTCGCCAAGGCGTTGGAGATGCGCGACGAGCAGCTCACGGAGCTGCACATCGTCAACGGTCTGCACCCGACGCTGCCGTGGAAGTACTACCCGCGGGTGCTGCGCGAGCTCAAGGCCGCCCTGCCGGACGTGTCGCTCAAGTGCTTCACCGCCACCGAGATCCAGTGGTTCGAGAAGATCTCCGGACTGCCGGCCGACGAGATCCTCGACGAGCTGATGGACGCGGGCCTGTCCTCGCTCACGGGCGGGGGCGCGGAGATCTTCGACTGGGAGGTCCGGCAGCACATCGTCGACCACGCCTGCCACTGGGAGGACTGGTCGCGCATCCACCGCCTCGCCCACAGCAAGGGCATGAAGACGCCGTCGACCATGCTCTACGGTCACATCGAGGAGCCCCGCCACCGCGTCGACCACGTCATCCGGCTCCGGGAGCTGCAGGACGAGACCGGCGGCTTCCAGGTCTTCATCCCGCTGCGCTACCAGCACGACTTCGTCGACGCGGCCGACGGCAAGATCCGCAACCGCATCCAGGCGCGCACCACGATGGCGGCGCCGGCCGAGTCGCTCAAGACCTTCGCCGTGTCCCGCCTGATGTTCGACAACGTGCCGCACGTCAAGTGCTTCTGGGTCATGCACGGCCTGTCGGTCGCCCAGCTGTCGCTCAACTTCGGCGTCGACGACCTCGACGGCTCCGTCGTGGAATACAAGATCACCCACGACGCGGACTCGTACGGCACGCCGAACACCATGCACCGCGACGACCTGCTGCACCTCATCTGGGACGCCGGCTTCCAGCCCGTCGAGCGCAACACCCTCTACCAGGTGGTACGCGAATATGACCGGCCCACCCCGCTGGCCGAGCGGCGCGCGGTGCCCCAGGACGTGTGGAGCTGAGCGGGTACCGTTCGACGGGTGCGCCTGCTGCCCCCGCCCACCCCGGACGGGGCGCTGCCGTGGCGTACCCCGATTCTGACGTTTTTGATCTTTTGTGTACCGCTGGGACTGGCCATGTGTGGTGCGAGCGTCGCCTTTGACCTGCGTATCGGCGGTGACGTCGCGCCGCTCGTGGTGAGCATCTGCTCGACGTGGGCCTGGTTCGTCAAGGGGCCACGGCACCGCGGGTGGGCGGTGGCCGCCGTCATGGGCATGGCCATCGCGGCGGGCGGGTTCGTCCACAGTGGTGGGTCGGAGTTCGAGGTCTTCCTCCGGGCGCTGGGCGTGGCCCTGGCCGGCGCGTACGCGTTCGCGTTCATCACCCACCTGCCCGTGGACGGGCCGTAGCGGTTATCCACAGGGCCTTCCGGCGTCACTGCGCGGTGGGAAGACTGCGGCAGGTGGACCTGCCGCCCGACGACGCCGACGACCTCACGTGGCTCCTCTTCCGGCAGGACAACGTCCTCACCCGCCGCCAGGCCATCGCCCACCTGAGCGCTGACGCGGTGCGCCATCGCCTGCGGACCGGACGCTGGCTGACCCTGCACCGGGGCGTGCTGCTGGCCCAGCCGGGGCCGGTCACGCTCGGCCAGCGGCAGTGGGCGGCGGTGTTGTCGGCCGCCGCGCGCGGGCAGGCGTACCTGGCCGGGCTGTCGGCGCTGGGCGCCGCAGGCCTGCGCACCGTGCGCAGCTCGGCCATCCACGTCCTGCTGCCGGGCGAGCGCCGGGATCGGAAGGCGCCTCCGGGCGTCCGCGTGCACCGGACGCGGCACCTGCATGCCGACGACCTGCGTACGAACGGTGCGCCGCCCGCCACCATGCCGGCCCGGTCGGTCGTCGACGCCGTGTGCTGGGCGGAGTCGGCCGACCAGGCCCGGCTGATCCTCGCCGCGACGTTTCAGCAGCGGCTCGTTGATGTCGCCGACGTGGCGCGGGTACTGGAAAGGCTGCCGAAGCTGCGCCGGCGTCCCCTCATCCTGCGGACGCTCGCGGACGTCGGCGCGGGTTCGCACTCGCTGGCCGAGCTGGATCTTGTTCGGCTGTGCCGGCAGGCCGGCCTTCCCACCCCCAGTCGCCAGGTACCTCGGGTTGACAGCGATGGGACGCATCGCTATCTGGATCTTCTTTTTGAGGAGTGGGGTGTGCACGTCGAGGTGGACGGCGCGCACCACGTGGATGCCCGGCAGTGGTGGCTCGACCTGCGCCGGCAGAACGCGCTGGCGGCGTACGGCATGCGAACACTGCGGTTTCCCGCGTTCATGATCCGCGAACAGCCGGACGTCGTGGTGGCGCAGATCCGGACCGCGCTGCGGGCCGCCGGCTGGCCGGGCTGATCTGTCCCATGTGGATTCGTGGACGGAATGTGGCGCCCAGGCACCCCAACGCGCCCACGAATCCACATAGGACGGCGAGTCTGCGGGCGCGAAAGGGGTAAAAGTGACAGATTCAGGGCGCGCCTGCGTGAGGGCCGGACGATTTCCGACTGCGCCTGCGTGACGGCGTGGACGATGCAGGGCTGCGCCCGGACGATGCGGGCTGCTTCCGGGTGGCCGGCCGGATGGGGTGCCGGCGGGGTGCCAGGTCCGTCGCGTACGCTGCATTCCGACATGACGGACGAAAACCGGGCGCGGACGTTTCCGCGGCGCGACAAGTACGGGCGGGTGATCAGCCTCGTTGAGCTGGTCGCCACCATGATCGTTGGGCTCGTCGTGGGGGTCGCGGTTCTCGCGCTCTTCGACGGGTTGCTCGTGGCGCTCGGCGGGGGCAGCTTCGGGGACGCGTCCGGATGGTTGGCCGTGGTGCTGCCGCTCATGATCCTCGTGGAGGACTTCCGGGCCTGGCGTACCGCCGGCGGCCGCCGGTGGATCTGCGCGGCGGTGGCCCTTGCCCTCGGTGCCGGCGTCGGGCTGGGTGCGGCGGCGCTCACCGGCAGTCTGCCCAATCTCGTTTCCGGGGCGGTGGGTGCGGCGGTCGCCGTGCTGGTCTATACCGTGGTGTGGTTCGTGTGGATCCGCTGGCTCTCCGGCGACGAGCCCTTGGAGGCAAAACCGTGAACCCCGCTATCAAGTACTCGCTCGGGCGCATCGGAATCTTCCTGGTCGTCGCGGTGCCGGTGCTGCTGTTCCTGCCAGCCACCATGAACACGCTGTTGAAGCTCATGATCGCAATCGTGATCTCGGCGGCGCTCTCCTTCTTCCTGCTGCGCGGGTTGCGCGACCAGGTAGCCGACCAGATGTCCGCGAACGCCCGCCGCAAGATCGAGGAGAAGGAGCGCCTCCGCGCCGCCCTCGCGGGCGACGACGAGCAGAAGCCCGCGGACGAGCAGAAGCCCGCGGACGAGCGGAAGCCCGCGGACGAGCGGAAGCACAACGCCTAGCAGGTCACCGACCCCGTGCCGGGCCCGGCCGGCGTGGTGACCACGCGCCCGCGGGTGTCCCGGAACTCCCACCGCAGCACCCCGGCCCCCGCAGTGATGAAGACCGCCCCGGGCACCCCCGTGGCCAGCCAGGCCGAGCGCTCGTCGCCGTCGCGGTCCCGGTGGGGGATGTGCCCGCCGGCCCCGGAGATCAGCTGCACGACATGCCCGGTGCGCCGCAGCGTGCCGTCGAGCGGCCGGAACGCCTGCATGTGATGTTGATGCCCGTTCAGGATCAGGTCGCCGCCGTGGTCGGCGACGAGCCGCCACAACGACGCCATCCAGGGCGCCTCGGGCCCCGGCGACAGGACAGGCCGGTGCCAGGCCGCGACCACGCAGGAGTGCCGGTTCGCGGCCAGTACCCGTCGCGCCCACGCGTACTGGGCCGGGCAGCCGCGCTTGGCGCACTCGCTGTCGAGCAGCAGGAACCGCACCCCGGCGTACGTGAACGTCGACCAGGTCGGCCGGCCGCGCCAGAAGGCGCGCCACGCGTCCGGGTTGTGCGCCTCGTGGTTGCCGTAGACGGGCTGGGTGAAGCCGACGAGCGGACCCCATCCGTTGTCGGCGAAGTTGGTACGCCACTCGGCCGCCGTGCCCTTCTCGTAGATGTCGCCGAGGTAGAGCAGGACGTTCGCCGGGGAGCGCCGGATGAGGGCGGCGACCGCCGCGCTGTCGGCCGTACCGTCGCCGCCGTCGCCGACGGCCGCGATAACCGGTCCGTCGGCGCGCCACAGGTCGGCCGGCGGGTCGGCGCGGGGCGCGAACCGGGCGGCCCAGTCGCGGGCCACCGCCGGCCGGGTACCGCCGTTGTCGATGGTCAGCCGCAGCGCGACCGGCGCCCCGAGCCCTTGCCCGGACGAGTACGCCTGGGCCATCAGGTAACCCGGCCCGTCCGGGTAGGCGGCGGTGGGCCAGGTCAGCGCCCACGGGCGGCCGAACGCGGTGAGCAGCGGTTGCGCGTCGCGGATCGTGCGTCCCCAGGAGAAGCGCACCTGGTTGGACCAGCCCTCGACCGTGGTGGTGACGCTCACTGTGCCGCGCAGCGTGACGTCCGGCACGCTGACGCACAGCCGCGCCCCGCTGGACGTGCCGCACGCCCGCGCCCCGTGCGCCGCCGCGCCGAGCGCCACGACCTCGCCGCCCCGACCACCCGGCCCACGCCCGCCGCCCGAGTCCGAGCGGCCGTCCGCGCTCCGCCCGGCGTCCGCGGCCGGTGCGGGCCCTTCGGCCGTCACGGCTCCGGCGACAGATCCGGCGACGGATCCGTTCGGCGCGACGAAGCGCCCGCCGGTCTCCGCGCTGATGGTCAGCAGCAGCACGCCGGCGACGAGCAACGCGCCCGGCCGCCCTGTCGGAAAGAAGCGATTAATCGTCATTTGCGGACCATCGTGGCCGGCCGACCGACCCGGAGCCACCCGGCGCGCCGATGACCCCCCGGAAGCGGTCCGCTACGGTCGTACCCGACAGCCCCACAGCGAAGCCGGTGCGAGTCCGGCGCTGTCCCGCAACTGTGACCCTCAACGCCGAGGGAAGCCAGGTCGCCTGCGGGGTCGTCGCGAACAAGCGCTCTCGAGGAAGAGTGCCTCGCAGGCCGGGACGCCCGCACGCAGGTCCCCGTCGGCGAAGCCACCACCCCTCGTCGACTGGAGGACCTGAATGAGACCCACTCCGCTACGCAGGATCGCCGCGACGTTCGCGGTGCTCGCGCTCGCGTCCGGCGCCGCGGCCTGCGCCGATGAACCCCAAACCCCCTCGGGTACGCCCACGGGCGCGGCGGTTTCCTACCCCGTCACGGTCGGTGGGGTCACCCTCGACGCGCAACCACAGAAGATCGTTTCGCTGTCGCCCACGACGACGGAGATGCTCTTCGCGATCGACGCGGGCACGCAGGTGACCGCGGTCGACGACCAGTCGAACTACCCGGCGGACGCGCCGAAGACAGACCTGTCCGGCTACCAGCCGAACGCCGAGGCGATCGCCGCCAAGAACCCCGACCTCGTCGTCCTGACGACCGACGCGAACAACATCGTCAGCCAGCTCGGCGCGCTGAAGATCCCGGTGTACGTGGCGTCGGCCGCCACCACGCTCGACGACACGTACAAGCAGCTCACCGAGCTGGGCGCGCTCACCGGCCACCCGGCCGAGGCGGCCGCCGAGGTGCAGCGCATGAAGGACCAGATCGCGAAGATCATCGCGTCGGTGCCCCAGCGCGCGACCCCGCTCACGTACTACTACGAGCTGGACCCGACGTTCTACTCGGTCACGTCGAAGACGTTCGTCGGCTCCCTGTTCGCGCAGCTGGGGCTCACGAACATCGCGGACGCGGCCGACACGAAGAACTCCGGGTACCCGCAGCTGTCCGCCGAGGCGATCATCAAGGCGAACCCGGACCTGATCTTCCTGGCCGACGCGAAGTGCTGCGGCCAGTCGGCTGAGGCGGTCGCCAAGCGGGCCGGCTGGGCCGGCATCACGGCCGTGGCCAAGAACCAGGTCGTCGCCCTGGATGACGACATCGCCTCCCGCTGGGGCCCCCGCGTCGTCGACCTGCTCCAGACGGCCGCCGACGCGGTCGCGAAGGTCCCGGCCAGCTGATCGTGACCGACCGCACCGCCGCCGACCCGCCGGACGCGCCCACCGCGCGCCCGGCGGGCGCGGCACCCAGGCCCTCCCGGCTGCCGTGGGGGTGGCTGGCCGCGGGCGTGGTGGCCGTGATCCTCGCCGCGGTCGCCGGCCTGGCGTTCGGGCCCGTGCGGCTCAACCCGTGGGCGGTGTTCCTGGAGCTGCTCGACCAGCTGCCGGGTGTCGCGGTGCGCAGCGGCCTGACGGAGCGCGAGGCGGCCATCGTCACGGAGCTGCGCCTGCCCCGCGTCTGCCTGGGCCTGCTCGTCGGCGCCATGCTGGCGATCGCGGGCGGCACGTATCAGGGGATCTTCCGTAACCCGCTCGCCGACCCGTACCTGCTGGGCGTCGCGGCCGGGGCCGGGCTGGGCGCGACGGCCGCGATCGCCGGCCGCAACGCGTTCGGCGACCTGCCGGCGATCGGCGGGGCCGGCACCCCGGCGCTCGTCCCGCTCGCGGCGTTCGTCGGCGCGCTCGTCGCCGTCGGGCTGACCTACGGGCTCGGCGCGGCCGGCGGCCGGGCCCGCACGCCCACCACGCTGATCCTCGCCGGGGTGGCTGTGGCCAGCTTCCTGACCGCCGGCCAGACGTTCATCCAGCAGAAGTACGTCGACACGATCCGCGAGGTGTACTCCTGGATCATGGGCCGGCTGGCCACGACGGGCTGGCACGACGTGCTGCTCCTGCTGCCCTACGTCGTCGTGGCCGCGATCGTCATCCTGCCCCTGGCGCGCCAGCTGGACGTCATGTCGGTGGGCGACGAGGAGGCCGCCGCGCTGGGCGCGCATCCCGCGCGTACCCGCTATCTTTTGATCATTGTGGCGTCGTTGGGCGCCGCCGCGGCCGTGTCTGTCTCGGGGCTGATCGGCTTCGTCGGGATCATCGTGCCGCACACGGTGCGCCTGCTGGCGGGCAGCGGGTACCGGGTGATCCTGCCCCTGTCGCTGTTGTTCGGGGCCGCGTTCCTGTGCCTGGCCGACCTGGCCGCGCGCACCCTCGACGCGCCGAACGAGATCCCGATCGGCGTGGTCACCGCGTTCTTCGGCGCGCCGTTCTTCATCGTCGTGCTGCGCACCGCGAGGCGGGTGACCGGATGATCGCGATCGACGGGGTGCACGTCGCCTTCGACGGTACGGAGATCCTGCACGGCGTGGATCTCACGGTCGCGGCCGGCTCGTGGGTGACGATCATCGGCCCGAACGGCGCGGGGAAATCCACGTTGTTGCGCGCCGTCGGCGGCCTCCTGCCGTTCGCCGGGTCGATCACCCTCGCGGGTACGCCGCTGGCGCGCCTGCGCCGCCGCGAGCGGGCCCGGCTGGTGGCCACCGTGCCGCAGACGCCTGTCGTGCCGCCCGGCATGAGCGTGCTGGACTACGTGCTGCTGGGGCGTACCCCGTTCATCCCGACGCTCGGGCGCGAGTCCGCCCGCGATCTGGCCGCCGTGTTCGGGGTGCTCGAACGGTTGGACCTGCACGGCTTCGCCGGCCGGGCGCTGGACACCCTCTCGGGTGGCGAGCGGCAGCGGGCGTTCCTGGCCCGGGCGCTGGCTCAGGAGGCGACGATCCTGCTGCTGGACGAGCCGACGTCCGCGCTCGACATCGGCCACCAGCAGGAGGTGCTGGATCTGGTCGACGAGCTGCGCCGCGACCACGGGCTCACCGTGCTGGCCACCATGCACGACCTGTCGATCGCCGGCGAGTACGCGGAGCGCCTGGTGCTGCTGGCGGGCGGCCGGGTCGCGGCCGCCGGCCCGCCCCGCGAGGTCCTGACGGAGCAGTTGCTCGCCGACCACTACCACGCCCGGGTCCGCGTGATCGACACCCCCGACGGGCCCCTCATCGCCCCGATCCGCGCCGCTCATTAGCGGGTTGTCGCTGTGCCGGCCACGGCGTCCATAACTCCGGCGGTCAGGTGATCGTGTCGAGGACGGACTGGCCGAACTTCGTCAGCTTGGCCTCGCCGACGCCGCTGATCGTGCCCAGGTCGGCCAGGGTGGCGGGGCGCTGGGCGGCGATCTGGCGCAGGGTGGCGTCGTGGAAGATCACGTACGCCGGGACGCCCAGCTCCTTGGCCGTCGCCGCCCGCCAGGCGCGCAGGCGCTCGAACAGCGCCGCGTCCGGGCCGGCCAGGGCCTCGGGGGCGGCCGGACGCGTCGCGCGGGAGCGGCGCGACGGGCGGGGCGGATCCTTGCGGAGCATGACCTGGCGGCGCTTGGCCAGCACGTCGGCGCTCGATCCGGTGAGCGACAGGGTGCCGTAGTCGCCCTCGACCGCGAGCAGCCCCTGGGCCAGCAGCTGCCGGATGACCGTGCGCCACTCGGGTTCGGTGAGGTCGGCGCCGACGCCGAACACGGTCAGCTCGTCGTGGTGGTGCTGGACGACCTTGTCGGTCTTGCGGCCGAGCAGGATGTCGACGCACTGGCCGGCGCCGAAGCGCTGCCCGCGCTCGCGGTCCAGCCGGAGCACGGTGGAGAGCAGCTTCTGCGCGGCGATCGTGCCGTCCCACGACTCCGGCGGGGTGAGGCAGGTGTCGCAGTTGCCGCACGGCCCGACGGCCGGCTCGCCGAAGTAGTTGAGCAGCTGACCGCGTCGACACTGGACGGTCTCGCACAACGCCAGCATCGCGTCGAGGTGCGCGGCCAGCACCCGCCGCCGCGACCGGTCGGCGTCCGAGGTGTCGATCAGCTTGCGCTGCTGGACGACGTCCTGCAGCCCGTACGCCAGCCAGGCCGTGGACGGCTGGCCGTCGCGGCCCGCCCGGCCCGTCTCCTGGTAGTAGCCCTCCACCGACTTGGGCAGGTCGAGGTGGGCGACGAAGCGCACGTCCGGCTTGTCGATGCCCATGCCGAACGCGATCGTCGCGACCATGACCAGACCGTCCTCCCGCAGGAACCGGCGCTGGTTGGCCGAACGGGTCCCCGCGTCGAGACCCGCGTGGTAGGGCAGCGCGTCGATGCCGTTGGCCACCAGCATCTCGGCCGTGCGCTCCACGGAGGCGCGCGACAGGCAGTAGACGATGCCGGCGTCGCCCGCGTGCTCGCCGCGCAGCAGGTCGAGCAGCTGCGACTTAGGGTCGACCTTCGGCACGATCCGGTACTGGATGTTGGGGCGGTCGAAGCTCGCCACGAAATGGGGCGCCCCGCCGAGATCGAGCCGGGTGGCGATCTCGTCACGGGTCGCCGTCGTCGCCGTGGCGGTCAGCGCGATGCGCGGCACCTGCGGCCAGCGCTCGTGCAGCACCGACAGGTTCAGGTAGTCGGGCCGGAAGTCGTGGCCCCACTGTGCCACGCAGTGCGCCTCGTCGATCGCGAACAGCCCGATCTCGCCCCGGGCGAGCAACGACATCGTGTTCGGTGAGCCGAGCGCCTCGGGCGCCAGGTAGAGCAGGTCAAGCTCGCCGGCGAGGAACTGGGCCTCGACCGCGCGCCGCTCGCCGAACTCCTGCGTCGAGTTAAGATAACCGGCGCGCACGCCCAGCGTGGTGAGCGCGTCGACCTGGTCGTGCATGAGCGCGATCAGGGGCGAGATCACGACCCCGACGCCCGGCCGCACGATCGCCGGAATCTGGTAGCACAGCGACTTGCCGCCGCCCGTCGGCATGAGGACCAGCGCGTCGCCGCCGCCCACCACCTGGTCGATGATGGCCCGCTGCTCGCCCCGGAACGCGTCGTAGCCGAACACGCGCCGCAGCACCACAGCGGGATCGGCCCCCACGAGCTGTCCGGACGACGTCATCCGGCGATCCTATGGGACCCATCCGACAACCCGCCCGTTATCCACAGCCCGGGTGGCGTTTGGCCCGCAAGGGTCCCGGGCATCACATCGTCAGCAGTCACATGGGTTATCCCGGAGGTTGACAATGACAGCGACCGGCATCATCACTGCCATCATCGTAGGCGCCATCATCGGCGTGCTGGGCCGTCTCGTGGTGCCCGGACGCCAGAACATGCCCGTCTGGCTCACCATCGTCGTGGGTATCGCGGCCGCCCTGCTGGGCACCGTGATCGCCGGCGCGCTGGGCGTCAAGGACACCGGCGGCTTCGACTGGATCGAGTTCTTCATCCAGGTCGCCCTGGCCGCGCTCGGGGTCTTCCTGGTCGCCGGGGCGTACGGGCGCCGCAGCAGCGTCTAACGACCACGGGCGGTTCAACGGCGAGCCGTCTGGACGGAGGGGCATCGTGCGAGCGCACGGTGCCCCTCCGTCGTGTCAGGCGGCCAGCACCGCCGGCAGCGGTCGGGTGTGGACCACGACGAGCCGCGAGACCGCGCGGGTGAGGACGACGTAGAGCCGGTGCAGCCCGCGCTCCTCGGCCGCCACGATGTCGGCCGGCTCGGCCACGATGACGTGGTCGTACTCCAGGCCCTTGGCCAGCGAAGCGGGCAGCACGGTCACCCGTTCGGCGTCGAGGCCGGCCGCCTCGACCGCGGCCGCGAGCGCGGGGACCGCCGCGTCGGCGGCGATGAGCGCGACCGAGCCCTCCTGCTTGAGGGCCGCCCGCGCCTCGTCCACGGCGGCCTCGACCAGCGAGGTGACCGGCGCCAGGCGCAGCGTTCCGTCGCGGCGCAGCGACCGGGCCGGCGGCACGGCCACGTCCAGTGCCGGCAGCAGCCGGTTGGCCAGTTCCACCACGGCCGCCGGCACCCGGAAGCCGGTCGTCAACGGCACCACGGGCGTACCGGGTTTGCCGAGGTGGGTCACCGTGTCAGCCCAGTCCCGCGACGCCCACGGCGTGGTGCCCTGCGCCAGGTCGCCGAGCAGGGTGAAGGAGCCGTGCTCGCAGCGGCGCGCGATGGCCCGGCACTGCATGGGGGACAGGTCCTGCGCCTCGTCGATGACGATGTGCCCGTACGAGGGGAGGCGCTCGATGAGGCCCGCCGCCTCGTCGATCAGCACCGCGTCAGCGGCCGACCACGTCGCCGCCTTCGCCGTGCGGGGCGGCTTGGCCCAGGCCAGGGTCGCGATCTCGGCCTCGGTGAGCATGCCGGCCGCCGGCGACGGGTCCGACAGGAACGCGAACACCAGCTCCTCCGGGGTCACGGCCGGCCACACGTGATCCAGGAACGCGCGGACCTCCGGGCGGCGGGCCATGCGGCGCTGCCACGTCTCCGGCGGGGAGTCGCCGCGTTTCGCCTCGGCCTGGCGCAGCAGCATCGAGATCACCCGGGCGAGCACCCGCTCGCGGCCGAGCGCGTGGGGCGGGTCCTCGCGGCGTACGTCGTCGACGATGCGGCGCAGCGCGTCGACGCTGATCCGCCAGCGCCACGAGCCGTCCGTGACGGTCAGCGGGTCCTCGGGCTCGCGGACGTACTGCCCGAGACGCCGACGCAGGATCACCGCGAGGCGCGGGTCGTGCTTGAGCGCCGCGGCCGCCGGCGTGTCCGTGCCGCGGACCTCGACCCGCGCGATCAGCTCATCCACCGTGGACTGTGCCACGTCGACCTCGCCCAGCGCGGGCAGGACCGCCTCGATGTAGCGGAGGAACGCGCGGTTCGGGCCGAGGACCAGGACCTTCGAGCGGCGCAGGCGCTCGCGGTGGGCATAGAGCAGGTACGCGGCGCGGTGCAGGCCGACGGCCGTCTTGCCGGTGCCCGGCGCGCCCTGCACGGCGATGGAGGCGTCCAGCTCGGCGCGGACCAGCACGTCCTGCTCGGGCTGGATGGTGGCGACGATGTCGCGCATCGGGCCGACGCGGGGGCGCTCGATCTCCTCCGTGAGGATGCGCGAGGCGGTACCCAGCTCCTCGCCGCGGTCGAGGTGTTCGTCCTCGAAGCCGCTCAGCGTGGCCCCGCTCGTGCCGACCGCCCAGCCGAAGCGGCGGCGCACCGCCACGCCCTGCGGGTCGCGGGCGGACGCCTGGTAGAAGGTGCGGCTCAGCGGGGCGCGCCAGTCCAGGACGAGCGGGTCGCCGGCCTCGTCGGTGATGTGCCGGCGCCCGACGTGGTACCGGTTGCCGGCGTGCTCACCGGTGTCGAAGGTGAGCTTGCCGAAGAACAGCGGCGCCCTCGGGTCGTCCGCGAGCTCGGCGACCCGCTGGCGCAGGGTGCGGCCGAGGGTCTCGGAGCTGTACGCGTCGCCGGCTACCTGGTCGCCGGTGGTGAACAGATGTTCCGCGTGGCGGCGCATGCGGGCCAGCGCGGTGCGGGAGCGGACGAGGTGGTCGCGTTCGGGGTCCAGCGGATCGGTCACAGGCTCGCTCCCGGTGTGGGCGTGGGATGACGGCCGCCCGGCGCTCCGCGGGGGACGCGGTGCCGGCTGTGCCCTTTGATGCGCCATTTGCGCGGCCGAGAAGTCTACCCGGGTCGTGGTGCTGGTCGCATGTGATTTACCTGGTGACCGGTGGTGGCGCCGCGCCCGTGAGCTAGCGTGGGTGACCATGAGCGCCCTTTCGCGGCCCCGGGTCGGGCACATCCAGTTCCTCAACTGCCTGCCCATCTACTGGGGTCTCATGCGATCCGGGGCGCTGCTCGGCGTCGATCTGCACAAGGACACGCCCGACCACCTCAACGACGCCCTCGTGGCCGGTGACCTGGACATCGGCCCGATCTCGCTCGTCGAGTACCTGCGCCACGCCGACGAGCTGCTGGTGCTGCCCGATCTGGCGGTCGGCAGCGACGGCCCGGTGCTCTCGGTCAACCTCGTGTCGAAGCAGCCGTTGGCCGCGCTCGACGGCGCCCGGGTCGCGCTGGGTTCCACATCCCGCACGGGCGTCCTGCTCGCCCAGCTCCTCCTCGAAGATCACCACGGGGTACGTCCGGACTACTACCGCTGCCCGCCCGACCTCTCGGAGATGCTGCTCGAGGCGGCGGCCGGGGTGCTCATCGGCGACGTCGCGCTGCGCGCCCGCCACGAGGCGCCGGCGCGTGGGCTCACCGTCACCGACCTGGGCGAGGCATGGCGCGACTGGACCGGTCATCCCATGGTCTTCGCCGTCTGGGCGGTCCGCCGCGACTTCGCCGCCCGCCACCCGGGCGTGGTCAAAGAGGTGCACGAGGCGTTCCTGCGCTCCCGCGACCTGTGCATGTCCGAACTGGACGAGGTGGCGGCGGCCGCGTCGCGCTGGGAGGCGTTCGACGCGGGCACGCTGGCCAACTACTTCCGGGCGCTGGACTTCTCGCTCGGCGGGCGGCAGGTCGACGGCATCCGCGAGTTCGCGCGCCGGGCGGCGGCCCGCGGCGCGGTGCCGGAGCTGCCGGCGGGCGGCCCGGAGTTCTTCGTCCGCTGATCGGTCCTAGCGGGTGGCGGCGGCGAGCAGCTGGGCGGCCACCTGCTTGCAGACGCTGCGGGCGTGGGCGAAGTCGCCGTTCCAGTCACCCGTACTCGGATAGCGCTGCAGCACCGACATCACCCACGTGCCGCCGATCGCCATGCAGGACACGTGCCACTTCAGGTCCTCGTCGCGCAGCAGCCAGCCGTTCTTGATGGCGACCTCGGCCGCGGCCGGCTCGGGCAGTGCGGCCCGGATGCCGAAGTCGCCCACGCCGCGGACCTTGCGCATCATGTTGAGCAGCCAGGGCGTCCACTTCTTGCCGGCGGCGACGCCGTCGGCGATGCAGTCGCCCATCCGTACGGTGTCGCGGGCGGAGACGTACGTGCGGCTCCACTCGCCGCGGGTGGCCCGGCTGTCCGTCAGCTTGCACATCTTGATCAGGCGGTTGATGGACGCGGTGCGACCGTCCGCGTTGTAGATCGTGCCGGCGGCGTTGTTGTCGCTGTCCCGGATCATGATCTCGATCGTGTGCAGCCGGGAGGAGCTCGGCGTCTCGCCGTGCTCGGCGGCCCGGCGCAGGTAGTCGGCGGCCAGCCAGGCCTTGATCATGGAGGCGGTGGTGCTCGTCGACGCGTAGTTGCGGGAGCCCACGATCGCGCCCGTACGCCGGTCGAGCAGCGCCCAGCTCCAGAAGCCCGTGGTCTTGAGGCTCACGTTCGTCGAGCGGAAGGGCAGCGGCGTGAGGGCCGGCTCGGACGTGTGGGGAGCGTCGGACTTCGGCGACGGGGCGCGCGCGGCGGCGATCGTGTTGCCGGACTGATCGCCGGACGTGCCGGCCGGGGCGAGCGGGGCGCCCGGGATGAACCGCAGCCCCGCGCCGACGGTCACGACAGCCACGACGATCAGGGCGATCCACCAGCCGGTGGCGCGCTTGCGGCGGCGCGGCGCCGGTTGCGGCGCGGCGTGGCCCGGGCGGGTGATGGTCGGTGCCGCCGCGCGGGGGCGGGGCAGGTGCGGCCTGTCGCCGACCAGCGGTCTGTCGAAGCCGGACGCGCCGCTGTGTTCACCTCTGTAGCCCGGTCGCGTGGCCGGATAGCTCTGGCTGGAGCCCGACCATGATCCGGAGTCGTCCCAGCCGTAGGCCGGCGCGGGGGCGGGCGCCTCCCGGTGGTGGCCGGGGGCGGCCTGACCGGTGGCGTACCCGCCGGTCGCCAGGTGGGCGTTCGACCCGGTGTGACCCGGCCGGTGCGCGGGGTAGTGGCCGGTGCCGTAGACCGCGCCCGAGCCGGTGTGCTCGCTGTAGGGGTCGACCGGGCGTGGCCGGTCGGGACCGTAATGCGGGCGGGCACCGGGCGCGGCCGGCCGCGCGTGCCGCGGTCCCCGTTCAGGCTCGGCGCCGTAGGCCTCGGCCGGGTACGGGTTGGGCCCGCCGTAGGCGGGTGGGGTGTACGGCTGCCCGGCGGTGTCCCGTCGGACCGCCTCCTCGTCTCCGGCGCCTGTGCGTTGCTGCGGTACGGGCGGCCAGACGCCGGCGTACGGATGCGAGGGATCGTTTTCGGTTGACACGGAGGGGACCTCGGGGGGATCGGGGCGCCGTGGTGGCCGTGTATGGACATGCGCCGGGCTCGGCGGCCCCAACACCTTAGCGGGTTAAACCGGACATCGGTCAACACCAGTTCATGAATTCGTACCGTCACCGGGTGAACGCGCTCTGGTCAGGGGCCTGACTATTACAGTGTCTTGCCCAGGTGAATGCCTGCTGTAACACTGAGACCGTGGCGGGCGTCGTTGAGTACTTCGACGAGCTGATCGCGACCGACCAGCGGGTCGAGCCGCGCGACTGGATGCCGGACGCCTACCGCGCGACCCTGATCCGCCAGATCGCCCAGCACGCCCACTCCGAGATCATCGGCATGCAGCCGGAGGCCAACTGGCTGACCCGCGCGCCGAGCCTGGCCCGCAAGGCGATCCTGCTGGCCAAGGTGCAGGACGAGGCGGGACACGGCCTCTACCTCTACGCCGCCGCCGAGACCCTCGGCGTGCCGCGCGACGAACTGGTCGACGCGCTCCTGCTGGGCCGGCACAAGTACTCGAGCATCTTCAACTACCCGACGCTGAGCTGGGCGGACGTCGGGACGATCGGCTGGCTCGTGGACGGGGCCGCGATCGTCAACCAGGTGCCGTTGACCCGCTGCTCCTACGGCCCGTACGCCCGGGCGATGGTCCGCATCTGCAAGGAGGAGTCGTTCCACCAGCGGCAGGGCTACGACGTGCTCTACACGCTGACGCGCGGCACGCGGGAGCAGAGACGGATGGCCCAGGAGTCGGTCGACCGCTGGTGGTACCCGTCCCTGGCCATGTTCGGCCCGCCCGACGCGGCATCCACGCACTCCGAGCAGTCCATGGCCTGGGGCATCAAGCGGCACAGCAACGACGACCTGCGCCAGCGCTTCGTGGACCTGTGCGTGCCGCAGGCCGAGGTGCTCGGCGTGACGCTGCCCGACCCCGACCTGCGCTGGAACGACGAGCGCGGCCACTACGACTTCACCCCGCCGGACTACGACGAGCTCATGGCCGTGGTCGCCGGTGACGGCCCGGCCAACCGGGACCGGATGCGTCACCGCCGCCGCGCCCACGATCAACACCAGTGGGTACGTGACGCGGCGGCCGCCTACGCGGAGAAGAACCGATGAGCCTGTACGAGGTGTTCGTGCGACCCCGCCGGGGGCTGTCCCACACCCATGTCGGCAGCCTGCACGCCGAGGACGCCGCGTCCGCGCTGCGCTACGCGCGCGACCTCTACACCCGCCGCGAGGAGGGGGTGTCCATCTGGGTCGTGCCCGCCGCCGCGCTCACGGCGTCCAGCCCCGACGAGCGCGACGCGTTCTTCGACCCGGCCGCCGACAAGGTCTACCGGCACCCGACGTTCTACGAGGTGCCCGACGGAGCGCCGGGGATATGACCGCGCTGGCCATCGCCGACGACGCGCTCATCGCCGCGCAGCGCCTGCTCGCCTGGGTGAGCCGCGCACCGACGATGGAGGAGGACGTGGCCCTGGCCAACATCGCCCTCGACCAGCTCGGGGTGGCCCGCGCGCTGCTGTCGTCGCTCGGGGACGAGGACGAGCTGGCGTTTCACCGCGAGGCCCACGAGTTCCGCAACTGCCTGCTGGTGGAGCTGCCCGACGACCCGGGCGGCAGCGTGTGGGGCGACTTCGGCGTACTCACCGCGAAGCTGCTCTTCCTCGCCGCGTACCAGAAGATGTTGTATGACCGGCTCGCGGACAGCGAGCCGGGAGCGCTCGGCGCGGTGGCGGCGAAGGCCCGCAAGGAGTCGGCCTACCATCTCGACCACGCGACACAGTGGACGCTGCGGCTGGGCGACGGCACGGCCGAGTCGCACGGCCGGATGCAGGACGCCGTGGACGCCCTGTGGCCCTACACGCACGAGCTGACCGGGCTGATCGAGCGTGCCGACTGGCTCGCGATCGTGGAACCCGTGCTGGCCAAGGCCACCCTGGCACGCCCGGCCGACGGCTGGCAGCCGACCGGCGGCCGGGTGGGGCGGCACACGGAGCACCTGTCCTACCTGCTGGCCGAGATGCAGTCGACGCACCGGGCCCATCCAGGGGCGACGTGGTGAGCACCCTCGCCTCGGTGCGCGCGGCGGTGGGGACGGTCGTCGACCCGGAGCTGCCCACGCTCACCATCGAGGACCTGGGCATCCTGCGGGATGTGGCGATCGTCGACGGGCGGGTCGAGGTCACCATCACGCCGACGTACCTGGCGTGCCCGGCGCTCGCGACCATCGCCGACGACATCCGGGCGGCGCTCGCCGCGTCGGGTCACCCTGACGCCCTCGTACGGACGAGACTGTCGCCGCCGTGGACGACCGGCTGGATCACCTCCGCCGGCCACGCCAAGCTGGCGGCGGCCGGCATCGCGCCACCGCCCCGATCGTTGCCGATCTTGAACGAGGACGCGGTGACGTGCCCGCAGTGCGGCTCGACGCGGACCAGTGAGCTGTCGCGGTTCGGCGCGACCGCCTGCCAGGCGTTGTGGCGCTGCGACGAGTGCCGGGAGCCGTTCACCCATGTCAAGCCGCACTGACTTCCACCCGCTGGCGGTCGCCGCGGTGACGGCGCTGACCGACGACGCCGTCGTCGTGACGCTGCGCGTGCCGGCGGCGCAGCGGGGGTTCTACGCCTTCGCGGCCGGCCAGCACGTGACCGTACGGGCGTCCGTCGGCGGTCGCGAGGAGCGGCGCTCCTACTCCCTGTGCTCGACCCCCGCCGAGCTGGCCGACGGCACCCTGCGCATCGGCGTCAAGCTGCTGCCCGGCGGCGTGGTGAGCGGGCACATCGCCGGCCTGCGGCCCGGCGACCCGCTGGACCTCTCGGCGCCCGCCGGGCGCTTCACCGCGGACGTCGACCCGCGTCGGGCGCGGCACTACGGCGCGATCGTCGCCGGCTCCGGCATCCCCCCGGTGCTGTCGATCGTCGCCGACGCCCTGCGGGCCGAGCCACTGAGCCGGGCGAGCGTCGTGTTCGGCAACCGGGCCGCCGCCACGGTCATGTTCGCCGACGAGCTCGCCGACCTGAAGGACCGCTGGCCGGCCCGACTGCAGGTCGTGCACGTGCTGTCCCGCGAGCGGGGCGCCGGCGACCTGTTCAACGGCCGCCTCGACGCCGACCGCATCCGCGCCCTGCTCGACGCCCGGCCGCTGAACCTGTCCACCGCGGACGAATGGTTCCTGTGCGGTCCGTACGGCATGGTGCTCGACGCCCGCGGCGTGCTCGCCGAACGCGGGGTACCGGACGACGCGATCCACGCCGAGCTGTTCCACGTCGACGAGGCGCCGGCGGGGCCCGAAGCCCTGCCGTCCGGCGGGACGAGCCTGACCCTGCTGCTCGACGGCCGTGAATCCACCGTGCGGATGCGGCCCGGCGAGCGCGTCCTGGATGCCGCGCTGCGGGTGCGCGGCGAACTGCCGTACTCCTGCCGGGGCGGGGTGTGCGCCACCTGCCGCGCCCGCGTCACCGACGGCGAGGTCAGCATGGCCCGCGACTACGCCCTGCGCCCCGCCGAGGTGGCCGCCGGCTATGTCCTCACCTGCCAATCCACCCCCCTGACCGACCACCTCACGGTCGACTACGACGCGTAGGGCCCGACCGTGCCCATCCGGACGGGCGGGTGTGCCGAATACGGTGTGTGGTAGCGGCGGGAAGGGGCGTGATCGGTGATACCCAGCGGTGAACCGGCCGAGCGGGCCGGGGCGGCACCCGGGGGCGGGGCCGGCCCGGAGGACCTGCTCGCGCTCGTCGCGCGCGGCGATGAGCGCGCCTTCGGCGAACTTTATGATCTTTTCGCCCCCAAGGTGTACGGCATCGCGCGCCGCGTCGTGCGCGACCCGGCGCAGGCCGAGGAGGTCGCCCAGGAGGTCCTCGTCGAGGTGTGGCGGACGGCCGGGCGGTTCGACGCCGGCAAGGGGTCCGCGTCGGCGTGGGTGCTGACGATCGCGCACCGGCGGGCCGTGGACCGGGTACGGGCGGCGCAGGCCAGCGCGGATCGGGAACGCCGGGCCGCGACCTCGGACACCCCCTACGACGAGGTTGTCGAGGCGGCCACCGCCCGCCTGGAGAGCCAGCAGGTGCGCCGCTGCCTCAAGGGGCTCACCGAGTTGCAGCGCGAGGCGATCACCCTGGCCTACTACGGCGGGCACACCTACCGGGAGGTCGCCGAGCTGCTCGGCAGCGCCCTGCCGACCATCAAGACGCGGATGCGTGACGGGCTGATCCGGCTGCGGGACTGCCTGGGGGTGACGGTCGGATGAGTGTCGACATCCACGCCCTCTCCGGGGCGTACGCCCTGAATGCCCTCGACGATGTCGAGCGGGCCGCGTTCGCCCGGCACGTGCGCGACTGCACGGCGTGCGCGACCGAGGTCGCGGAGCTGCGCGAGACGGCCGCCCGGCTCGCGGACACGGTCGCGCAGGCGCCGCCGCCGCGCCTGCGCGAGCGCGTCCTCGCGGAGATCACCAGGACCCGCCAGACGCGGCGCAGCGGCACGGACGACACGTCGTCGGTGCGACGGTGGCGGCGCTGGGCGGCGCTCGCGAGCGCCGCGGTGGTCGTCGCGGTGGCCGCGGCGACGGCGTCGTGGGTGGTTTCCGATCAACGGGTACGCGAGGAACGCGCGCGGGCGGACCGGCTCGCCGCCGACCAGGCGGAGATGAACGACGTGCTCACGGCGGCTGATCTGATGGTACGGACCGTACCGGTGGCCGGGGGACGGGTGACGCTGGCGGAGTCGCGCAGCCGGGAGGCCGCGGTCGTCGTCATGTCGGACCTGCCGGTCCCGCCGGACGGCCGGGTCTACCAGCTGTGGCTCATGC
The DNA here is from genome assembly GCF_039528415.1 of Luedemannella helvata. Taxonomy (NCBI): domain Bacteria; kingdom Bacillati; phylum Actinomycetota; class Actinomycetes; order Micromonosporales; family Micromonosporaceae; genus Luedemannella; species Luedemannella helvata. Next base: position 439,348 of record NZ_BAAALS010000001.1, on the reverse strand, counting down.
GCGGCCAGGCCGAGGCGGTGTCGGCCGCGGTGATGGAGCCCGGGCAGCGGGCCGGGATGGCCCTCGTGCCGGAGCTGGGCGACGCGGACCAGGTGGGCGTCACCGTGGAGCCCGCGGGCGGCTCGACCGGGCCCACGTCACCCGCGCTGGTGACCATCCCCTTGGCGTGAGATTGGCGTCGATAGCGGCGGGATGGTGAACTTGTCGCCGTGACTGCCGCAGAGATCACCGTTCCGGACGACCTTGAGACCGAGGGGGCGCCCCGCTGGCGGGTGCTGACCACGATCGCGGCAGTGCTGGTGGCACTCGCTCTGGTCGGGGTCGCGCTGTGGTGGTGGCTGGTGCGCCCGCCGTACGGGCCGGACGCGATGGCGCCCAGGGCGGTCGTCGAGGTGGTCACCGCGGAGACCGAGCGGGCCGCGCTGAACCGGCTCGGCGGGCCGGCCGCCGAGGCCGTGTTCCTCGATGCCGAGCCGGGCCGACAGCTGCTGGTCGGGCAGGTCAGCTGGACCGTGCCGAAGGGCGCCTCCCACGACGGCCGGCTGGCCATCCTGGTGATCCACAAGCCGACGAACGCGGTCGCGCCGACGCTGTTCGGCGTGGGGCCGAAACCCGAGGAGGTCACGTCCGGCTGGGACGGCGAGCTCGACGAGGTCGCCCAGGAGTACGACTGGCTGTCCGCGGTGGCGACCGGGCAGGCCGAGAGCACGCTGCACGCGCCCGGCGACGCGCTGCTCACCCACCCGGACACGCCCGGCCCGATCACGTTCGTCGCCCAGCTGCGCCCGGACGTGACCCAGCTCTCCGCGGACGACTTCCTCGTCGCGCTGGTCTTCGTCGGCCCCCGCGGTCAGCTCTACTGGGCGGAGCGGCTGCTCGGCTGAAGCACCTCGCGCAGTTCGGTCAGGTCGTCCGGCGTGGGCAACCAGTGACCGGCGGCCGCGTTGGCCCGCACCTGGTCGGCTGACGTGGCGCCCGCGATGACCGAGGACACCGACGGCCGCCCGAGCAGGCCGCCGATCGCGACGCTGAGCAGGGGTATGCCGCGCTGGCGGGCGTACTCCTCGAGGTTTTCGATGAGGTCCCACGGCGCGGTGGCCAACCGCGAAGCCCAGGCGTCCTCGGCCATCCGGGTGCCCTCGGGCGCGGCCTCGCCGCGCCGGTACTTGCCGGTGAGCAGGCCGCTAGCCAGCGGGAAGAAGGGCAGGAAGCCGACGCCGAAGTGCTCGGCGGCCGGCAGCACGTCGGCCTCGACCTCGCGGTTGAGCAGCGAGTACTCGTTCTGGGCGCTGATGAACGGCGCCAGGTGGCCGGCGCGGGCGGTCCACGCGGCGTCGGCGATCTGCCAGCCGGCGAAGTTGGAGCTGCCCAGGTAGCGCACCTTGCCCTCGGCGACCAGCTCGGTCAGCGCGGCGAGGGTCTCCTCGATCGGAGTCTGCGGGTCGGGCGTGTGGAGCTGGTAGAGGTCGAGGTAGTCCGTGCGCAGCCGGCGCAGCGACGCCTCGACCGCCCGCCGGATGTAGCGACGCCCGCCCAGACCGCCGTGCTCCGCACCAGGGAGGTTGCTGTAGTCGCGGTGACCGAACTTCGTGGCGATGATCACGTCGTCGCGGCGGCCGAGGGTTTCCAGGGCGCGCCCGAGTTGCTCCTCGGAGCTGCCCGGCGGGCCGCCGTAGATGTCGGCGGTGTCGAACAGCGTGATGCCGGCGTCGATCGCGGCGGCGACGACCTCGGTGGCGCCCGCCTGGTCGAGCTTGCGGCCGAAGCGGTTGCAGCCGAGCCCGACGGCGGAGACGACCAGGCCAGAGGCGCCGAGGCGGCGGTACGTGAGATCAGCCATGGCTTCGACCCTAGCCCGGGGTCGCGCCCAGCAGGCGCGCGGAGGCGGCCTCCTGGGCGAGCCGCCGCAGCGCGTTGAGCACGGCCTCGCCGAGCACCGTGCCGGTCACGACGCCCTCGACCATGGCGGCGGGCTCCCCGCGAGCGACGACCTTGGCGACCTCCGCCTGCGCGACGCGTTCGGCGGCGTCCGTCCACACGGGAAGGTTCTCCAGCAGGTCGTCCTGCCCCAGGGCGCGCAGCGCGGCGATCGCGTCGGCCGCCGCGTCGCGGGCGGGTGCCCGCTCGTGGACCCACCAGCCGCGCTCGGCCACGATCGCGTCGACCTCGGCCCGGGCCGCGCGCCATCCGGGGTCGTCGTGGTCGCGCCTCGTGGCGGCGGGCACCAGGCAGTGCGCGACGCCCAGGAGGTCGTGCGGCGGCAGGTCGGTCTGGTCGACGGCGGCCAGCACCTCGCGCACGGTCGCGATGGGCACCCCGCCGACATCGATGAGGGCCCGCACGAGGCGTAGCCGGCGTACGTGTTCCTCGCCATAGTCGGCCTGGTTGCGCCCGGTTGCCGTGCCGGCCGGGAGCAGGCCCTCGCGCAGGTAGTACTTGATCGTCGGGATGCTCGTGCCGCTGCGGGCGCTGAGTTCGGCGATGCGCACTGGATCTCCGATTTGTGGTTGCGTTTCGCGGTTCAAGGGCGGATAGTGATGCTATCTATTACGGATAGCATCACTATCTAGGAGAGTACGTCATGGCGAAGGTGCATCCCGGTCGCTTCACCGCCGACATCGAGGGCGACTTCGTGGTCTTCCTGATCGGCATGCGCATCAACAAGCTGTGGAAGATCCACAAGTGGCTCCCGGTCGCGATGGCGATGCCCGCCATGCAACGGGCGCAGGCGGCCGATCCATCGATCGGCATGCTCGGCCAGCAGGGCTGGTTCGGCCGGACCACGATCCTCGTGCAGTACTGGCGCACCACCGAGGACCTCATGACGTTCGCCCGCGACCCCAGGTACACCCACCGGGGGGCGTGGAAGGCGTTCAACAGGGCCGTGGGCACCAGCGGCGACGTCGGCATCTGGCATGAGACCTTCGTCGTGCGGGCCGGCGACTACGAGACGATCTACGGCAACATGCCGCTGTTCGGTCTGGCCCAGGCCGGGGCGCACGTGCCCGTGGCGCGGCGGGGGGAGCGCGCCCAGGAACGGCTGGCCCACCGCGACGCAAGCTGATCTTGTGCCCGTAGGTGCGGGGCCGCGGGCACCACGTACTCTCGGAACCGTGACGACGAACGGCGACATCGACTCGATCCTGCAGCGCGGCGCCGAGGGCGGCCGGATCACTCCGGACGAGGCGCTGCTGCTCTACACGCAGGCCCCGCTGCACGCGCTCGGCGAGGCCGCCGACACGGTGCGCCGCCGCTGGCACCCCGAGGGCATCGTCACGTACATCATCGACCGCAACATCAACTACACGAACGTGTGCGTGACCGCGTGCCGGTTCTGCGCGTTCTACCGCGCGCCCAAGCATCACGAGGGCTGGTCGCACGGGATGGACGAGATCCTGCGCCGGTGCGCCGAGGCCGTCGAACTCGGCGCCACGCAGGTCATGCTCCAGGGCGGCCACCACCCGGAGTACGGCGTCGAGTACTACGAGTCGCTGTTCTCCGGCGTGAAGGCCGCCTTCCCGCAGCTGGTCATCCACTCCATCGGGCCCAGCGAGATCATGCACATGGCCAAGGTCTCGGACGTCTCCATCGACGAGGCCATCGCGCGCATCAAGGCCGCCGGCCTCGACTCCATCGCCGGGGCCGGCGCGGAGATGCTGCCCGCGCGGCCCCGCAAGGCGCTCGCGCCGCTCAAGGAGTCCGGCGAGCGCTGGCTGGAGGTCATGGCCGCCGCGCACGCGCAGGGCATCGACTCGACCGCCACGATGATGATGGGTACGGGCGAGACCGCCACCGAGCGCATCGAGCACCTGCGCATGATCCGCGACGTGCAGGACCTGGCGGTGTCGCGGGGCTTCGTCCCCGTCGCCGTCTCCGAGAAGGGCGCCGCGATCGGTGGGTTCCGGTCCTTCATCCCGTGGACCTACCAGCCCGAGAACAACCACCTCAAGGGCCGCACCCAGGCGACCTCCCTGGAGTACCTGCGCCTCATCGCGGTCGCCCGGCTGTTCTTCGACAACGTCGCCCACCTCCAGGCCTCGTGGCTGACCACCGGCAAGGACGTCGGCCAGCTCGCCCTGCACATGGGCGTGGACGACCTCGGCTCGATCATGCTGGAGGAGAACGTCATCTCCTCGGCCGGCGCCCGGCACCGGTCCAACCTGCACGAGCTCATCTCGATGATCCGTACGGCCGACCGCATCCCGGCGCAGCGCGACACCTGGTACGCCCACCTCGCCGTGCACCGCACCCCGGCCGACGACCCGACCGACGAGCGCGTCGTGTCGCACTTCTCGTCCATCGCCCTGCCCGGCGGCGGCGCCGGCACCCGGATCAACCTGCCACTGGTCGACGTCAACTGACCTTTCGCCGTCTGGCACAGTGGGGCCGTGAGCCGGGCCAGTCTGGATAAGCAGCCGCACGAGGTCGCCGAGATGTTCGACGGCGTCGCGGAGAAGTACGACCGCACGAACACGATCCTGTCGTTCGGGCAGGACCGCTCGTGGCGCACGCAGACCCGCCGGGCCCTGGCCCTGCAACCGGGCGAACGGTGTCTTGACCTGGCCGCCGGCACGGGCGTCTCGACGCAGGAGCTGGCCCGCTCGGGCGCCACCGTGGTCGGTGCCGACCTGTCGCTGGGCATGCTCACCGCCGGGCGCCGCCGCCGGCCCGACGTGCCGCTGCTCGCGGGCGACGCGCTGGCCCTGCCGTTCGCCGACGAGTCGTTCGACGCGGTGACGATCTCGTTCGGCCTGCGCAACGTCGTGGACACGGCCGGTGCCCTGCGCGAACTCGCCCGCGTCACCCGGCCGGGCGGCCGCATCGTGGTGTGCGAGTTCAGCCACCCCACCTTCGGCCCCTTCCGGACGGCGTACCTGTCCTATCTGATGCGGGCCCTGCCGGCCGTGGCCCGACGGGTCTCCTCCAACCCGGACGCGTACGTCTACCTCGCCGAGTCCATCCGCGCGTGGCCCAACCAGGCCGGGCTCGCCGCGATCATGACCGACAACGGCTGGGCGTCCGTCGGCTGGCGCAACCTGTCCGGCGGCATCGTCGCCCTCCACCGCGCCACCCGCCCTGTGGATAACTAGCCCTTCCTGTGGATAAGGACGGGGGCGGCCCCTCCGTCCGCCAGGCTCGGGCGGCATGAATGACGGTTCGTTGCGCCGCCTCGCCGACGCGCAGGATGGCCTCTTCACCCGCGCCCAGGCGACAGCCTGCGGGTACTCGGCGTATCAGATCCGGCAGCGGACACGCAGCGGTGCCTGGCAGCACGTGCTGGGGCAGGTGCTGGCTCTTCCCGGCGTGAGTGTGACCCCGGCGGCACGCGACCGTGCCGCGTTGCTGGCCGTCGGTGGGCTGCTGGCAGGGCCGTCCGCGGCGCGCCGGTGGGGGATCTGGGTCCCCGACGACCGGACGTGCCTGGCGGTGCCGGTCGGGTGCCATCCCCGGGTGGGCAACCTGGTGTTGATTCGGGTCCCGGTCGCCGCCGTGGATCGGCGAGTCCGAGGTGGGCTGCCCGTCACCTCCGTCGGGCGGACCATCGTCGACTGCGTGCGGTTACTGCCGGACACTCCGGCGGTCGACATGCTCGACAGGGCCATGCGCGAGCGTCGGATCACGTTCGATGATCTGTGCGGGCGGGTGCGAGACGACCTCGGACGGGCGGGCACACCGCGACTGGTCCGGCTGATTCGGCTGCTCGGGTCGGGAGCGCGGTCAGCGGCCGAGCGGCGGGCCGTCGTGTTACTGAGGAACGCGCGGATCAACGGCTGGGTGGCGAACATGCCGATCTACGACGACGCCGGCCTGATAGGCGTCGGCGATCTCGTGTTCGCCGAGGTGAAGCTTGTTGTCGAGCTTGACGGGTGGGCGTATCACTCGGCGCGGGCGGACTTTGAACGTGACCGGTCGCGACAGAACCGGCTGGTCGCGGCCGGATGGACCGTGCTGCGTTTCACCTGGCGCGACGTGACGCAGCGCCCCGACCATGTGGCCGCCACGATCCGTGGCCTGCTGGCGCGCACCCGTTGATCGGCGTTTCGTGTACCAGGGTGTAGTCCAGCTGCACGCTGGTACACGAAACAGTGGTCTTGATGCGGCAGGCGGCCGGCACGACATGCGAGGCTGGTCCAGATAGGCGGATATTTCCGGATGCTGGCGGCCATTCTTCCGGCTGGCATCCCGCAGGTGGCCGCGCATTTTGTAGTTAGGGTTACCTAAGAAGGCGGGGTGGGGTGGCCGGTTCTAGACTCTGCCGGATAGAGCTTGTGAAGAGTTTCACGAGCGGCTTTCGCGAGGCAGGACCGACGCGAGGAGGTGACCGGTGGCCGGGACCAGCGTGACCAGCGAAACCGCTGATGTCATCGTTGTCGGCGCCGGACCCGCCGGCTCCGCCGCTGCCTTCCACCTCGCGCAGCACGGGGTTGACGTGCTGCTGCTGGAGAAGACGGAATTTCCACGCGAGAAAGTCTGCGGCGATGGGCTGACCCCGCGCGCCGTGAAGCAGCTCGTCGCGATGGGTGTGCCGACCGACGGGCCGGGCTGGCAGCGCAACAAGGGCCTGCGCGTCATCGGCGGTGGCGTGCGGCTGGAGCTGGACTGGCCGCAGCTCGCGAGCTTCCCCGACTACGGCCTGACCCGTACCCGGATGGATTTTGACGAGATCCTGGCCAAGCGCGCGCAGGAAGCCGGCGCGCGCCTGAAGACCGGGGTGAACGTGAGCGGGCCCGTGCTCGACGAGCGCACCGGGCGGGTCATCGGCGTGACCGCCACGACGAAGGCGAAGGAGCCGCTTGAGTTCCGGGCGCCGCTGGTCATCGCGGCCGACGGGGTGTCGGCGCGGCTGGCGTTGTCGCTGGGCATCGCCAAGCGCGAGGACCGGCCGCTCGGTGTGGCGGTGCGGCGTTACTACCGCAGCCCGCGGCACGACGATGACTACCTGGAGTCCTGGCTGGAGCTGCGCAGCAAGGAGAGCGGTGATGACCTGCTCCCGGGGTACGGGTGGATCTTCGGCATGGGTGACGGCCGGGTCAACGTGGGCCTCGGCATCCTGAACTCGTCCGACGCGTGGGGCAAGACGAACTACCGCACGATGCTCACCGACTGGCTGGACAACACCCCCGAGGAGTGGGGCTTCCGGGAGGCCAACGCCGAGGGGCAGACCCAGGGCGCGGCGCTGCCGATGGGCTTCAACCGGGTGCCGCACTACTCGCGCGGCGTGATGCTGGTCGGCGACGCGGGCGGCATGGTCAACCCCTTCAACGGCGAGGGCATCGCGTACGCGATGGAGTCCGGGGCGCTCGCGGCCGAGGTCGCGGTGCAGGGTCTGGCCATGCCGGCGGAGCGGCGGGAACGGATGTTCCAGTACTACCCGCAGGCGCTCAAGCAGTCCTACGGCGGGTACTACCGGCTCGGCGGCTGGTTTGTGAAGATCATCGGCAAGCCGTCCCTCATGCAGTTCGCGACCAAGCACGGCATGCCGCACCCCGTGCTCATGCGCTTCGTGCTCAAGCTTCTCGCCAACCTCACCGATCCGCGGGGCGGCGACGCCTCCGACCGGATCATCAACGCGCTGACCAAGGCGGTCCCGGCCGTCTGAGGTGGCGGGTGACCCCGGGCAACGGCGCCCGAGACGATATGAATAGTGTGCATTTGGTGCTCGATATGAGCCGCTCATGCGGCAAGATCGGTTACGACAATCAAGATCGGGAAGGACGGAGCAGGTAGAGACCATGTCGCTCTCGGCCTACGTACCCATCGCGGGGCTCTTCGCGCTCGCCGCGGCGTTCGCGATCTTCTCGGTCGCTATCGCGCCGCTTGTCGGGCCCCGCCGCTACAACAAGGCAAAGCTTGAGGCGTACGAGTGTGGGATCGAACCCACGCCGCAGCCGATCGGGGGCAACCGCTTCCCGGTGAAGTTCTACCTCACCGCGATGCTGTTCATCATCTTCGACATCGAGATCATCTTCCTGTACCCGTGGGCCGTGTCGTTCAACAACCTCGGCCTGTTCGCGTTCGTGGAGATGGGCCTCTTCATCGCGACCGTGTTCATCGCGTACGCCTACGTCTGGCGGCGCGGCGGACTGGATTGGGACTGACGAAATGGGCATCGAAGAGAAGCTCCCCAGCGGTGTCCTGCTGACCAGCGTCGAGAAGCTGGTCAACTGGACGCGCAAGACCAGCTTCTGGGGGGCCACGTTCGGCCTGGCGTGTTGCGCCATCGAGATGATGGCGGCCGGCGCGCCCCGCTACGACCTCGGGCGCTGGGGCATGGAGGTCTTCCGCGCCTCGCCCCGCCAGGCCGACCTCATGATCGTGGCCGGCCGGGTGAGCCAGAAGATGGCCCCGGTGCTGCGCCAGATCTACGACCAGATGGCCGAGCCCCGCTGGGTGATCTCCATGGGCGTCTGCGCGAGCAGCGGCGGCATGTTCAACAACTACGCGATCGTGCAGGGCGTCGACCACATCGTGCCGGTCGACATGTACCTGCCCGGCTGCCCGCCGCGCCCCGAGATGCTCATCGACGCGATCCTCAAGCTGCACGAGAAGATCATGTACGAGCCCCTGGGCGAGCGCCGCCGCCTCCAGCTCGAGGCCGCGCGCGAGCGTGATGGCGCGCCGGTCGTGCCGCCGGGCTCGATGCCGTCGAGCTACCGCCACGACAAGGCGAAGAAGGCGCAGTGGATCAAGGCCGCGCAGGACGGCCGCGAGGAGCAGCTGCGCATCGAGAACTGGATGAAGGACCGGTGGGGCGCCCTGCCGACGATCACGCGCGGTGGTGGCGAGTGACAACCCCAGGCAACACGACCCCGGGCGACGTACCCGTTTCCCAGCCGCCGGCCGGCGCGTCGAGCACGGCCCCCGCGGAGTACCCGCCGGCCAGCCCGGCCGGCCGGGGCATGTTCGGCGTGCACGACACCGGCGACACCTCCGGCTTCGGCGGGCTCGTCCGCCGGCGTACGGTCGTCACCTCCACCCCGAAGCCGTACGGCGAGGAGTTCGACGAGGTCACGGACGCGCTGGAGGAGGCCTACCCGGGCTTCGCCGACGCGATCGAGGCCGTGGTGGTCGACCGGGGCGAGCTGACGCTGCACATCAAGCCCGAGCGGGTCCTCGAGGTCGCGACCATCATGCGCGACAACCCGGCACTGCGCTTCGAGCTGTGCTCGTCGGTGTCCGGCGTGGACTACCTCGGCGCCGCCCGCCGGCTGCATGTCGTCTACCACCTCACCTCGCTGACCTTCCGCCGCCGGGTGCGGCTGGAGGCCGCGGTGCCGGCGGAGGACCCGCGCCTGCCGAGCGTCACCAGCATCTACCCGACCGCCGACTGGCAGGAGCGGGAGACCTACGACATGTTCGGGGTCGTCTTCGAGGGCCACCCCAACCTGACCCGCATCCTCATGCCGGACGACTGGGAGGGTCACCCCCAGCGCAAGGACTACCCGCTGGGTGGCGTGCCGGTCGAGTACAAGGGCGCGGAGATCCCGCCGCCGGACGAGCGGAGGACGTACCAGTGAGCACGACTGACTACGCCAAGACCCGCGAGACGACCGAGGGCAAGGTCTTCACCGTCACCGGTGGGGACTGGGACACGGTCGTCCAGGGCCACGACCCGCTCACGGACGAGCGCATCGTCGTCAACATGGGCCCGCAGCACCCGTCCACGCACGGCGTGCTGCGCCTGATCCTCGAGCTTGAGGGCGAGACGGTCACCGAGGCGCGCGCCGTCGTCGGGTACCTGCACACCGGCATCGAGAAGAACATCGAGTACCGCAACTGGACGCAGGGCACGACGTTCGTCACCCGCATGGACTACCTGGCGCCGATCTTCAACGAGACGGCGTACTGCCTGGCGGTGGAGAAGCTGCTCGGCGTCGAGGTGCCCGACCGGGCGACCACGATCCGCGTGCTCATGATGGAGCTGAACCGGATCTCGTCGCACCTGGTGTGGCTGGCCACGACCGGTATGGAACTCGGCGCCATCAACATGATGTTGTACGGGTTCCGCGAGCGCGAGTACATCCTGGACATCTTCGAGGCCGCCTCCGGCCTGCGGATGAACATGGCGTACGTCCGCCCGGGCGGCCTGGCCCAGGACCTGCCGGAGAACGCGGTCACGCTGATCCGCGACTTCCTCAAGCTGTTCCCGAAGAAGCTCGTCGAGTACGAGCGCCTGCTGTCCGGTAACACCATCTGGCAGGAGCGCACGCAGGACGTCGCGTACCTGAACATCCCGGGCTGCCTGTCGCTGGGCATCACGGGCCCGGTGCTGCGCAGTGCCGGCCTCGCCTGGGACCTGCGCAAGACCGAGCCGTACTGCGGCTACGACACGTACGACTTCGAGGTCGCCACGGCCGAGTCCGCCGACGTGTGGGGCCGCTACCTCGTGCGCATGGAGGAGATGCGGCAGAGCATGCGCATCGTCGAGCAGGCGCTCGACCGGCTGGAGCCGGGCCCCATCATGGTCGAGGACAAGAAGATCGCCTGGCCGGCACAGCTGGCCGTCGGCGCCGACGGCCTCGGCAACTCGCTGGAGCACGTCGCCAAGATCATGGGTACCTCCATGGAGTCCCTCATCCACCACTTCAAGCTGGTGACCGAGGGCTTCCGGGTGCCGGCCGGTCAGGTGTACGTGCCGATCGAGGCGCCGCGCGGCGAGCTGGGCGCGCACGTGGTCTCCGACGGCGGCACCCGGCCGTACCGGGTGCACTACCGGGAGCCGAGCTTCATCAACCTGCAGGCGATCCCGGCGATGGCGGAGGGCGGCCTGCTCGCCGACGTCATCGCGGGCGGCGCCTCGCTGGACCCCGTCATGGGTGGGTGTGATCGCTGATGTCCTTCAGTCAGGAGACCCTCGACCGCGCGCAGGAGATCATCGCGCGGTACCCCGAGGGCAAGGAGCGCTCCGCGCTGCTGCCACTGCTGCACCTGGTGCAGTCGGAGGAAGGGTACGTCTCGCCGGCCGGCATCGCGTTCTGCGCCGACACGCTCGGTATCACCCGGGCGCAGGTCAGCGCGGTCGCGACGTTCTACACGATGTACAAGCGCAAGCCGACCGGTGAGTACCTCGTCAGCGTGTGCACGAACACGATGTGCAACGTGCTCGGCGGCCAGCAGGTCTACGACACGCTCTCGGAGTACCTCGGCGTCGGCCACGACGAGACCGAGGAGTCGGGCACCATCACCCTGGAGCACGCCGAGTGCCTCGCGGCCTGCGACTACGGCCCGGTGCTGACCGTGAACTACGACTTCTACGACAACGTGGACCCGGACATCGCGGTCAGCCTCGTCGACCGGCTCAAGGCCGGCGAGCGGCCGCAGCCCAGCCGTGGCGCCCGGCTGTGCACGTTCAAGGAGATGTCGTTGCAGCTCGCCGGCTTCGCCGACGAGCGGGAGGGCGCGGTCGCCGACACCGCGCAGGGCGCGGCCAGCCTGCGCGGGCTGCGCCTGGCCGAGCAGCACGGCGTGTCCGTGGCGGGCTTCGACCCGAACACCCCGATCCCCACCCACGCCGACCGCGAGGCCGCCAAGAAGGCGGCCGACGAGAAGGCCGCCGCCGAGGTGAAGCCCGCGCAGGCCGACGCGAAGACCGCGCAGGCGAAGCCGGACCTGGAGAGCAAGCCCGCCAAGGAGCCGCAGCCGACGCCGGAGGAGCTGACGCCGAAGGCGCCGCCCTCGGGCGCCTCGGCCGAGGCGGAGGCCGCCGGCGTGGCCGCCAACGAGCCGGCCCGCGACGCCTCGCCGTCCGGCCAGCCCAGCCAGCCGCAGGCTGAGAACCTTAAGGACGCGAAATGAGCGACGTGTTTCGGAAGCTCACGCCCGTACTCACCAAGAGGTGGCTGTCACCTGAGGCCTGGCGGATTGACACGTATGAGCAGCTCGACGGCTATCTCGCCATGCGCAAGGCGCTCCAGGCGCACCCGGACGACCTGATCGCACTGATCAAGGACTCGGGCCTGCGCGGGCGCGGCGGCGCGGGCTTCCCGACCGGCATGAAGTGGGCGTTCATCCCGCAGAACGACGGCAAGCCGCACTACCTGGTGGTCAACGCCGACGAGGGCGAGCCGGGGACCTGCAAGGACCTGCCGCTCATGATGAACGACCCACACTCGCTCATCGAGGGCATCATCATCGCCTGCTACGCGATCCGCTCCGACCGGGCGTACGTCTACATCCGCGGCGAGGCGGTGCACGCCGCGCGGCGGCTGCGCCACGCGGTCGACGAGGCGTACGCGAAGGGGTACCTGGGCGAGAACATCCTCGGCTCCGGGTTCAACCTCGACCTGGTGATCCACAGCGGTGCGGGCGCGTACATCTGCGGCGAGGAGACGGCGCTGCTGGACTCGCTGGAGGGCTTCCGCGGCCAGCCCCGGCTGCGCCCGCCGTTCCCGGCGACCCACGGCCTGTACGCCTGCCCGACGGTGGTCAACAACGTCGGCACCATCGCGAGCGTGCCCTACATCGTGCTGGGCGGCGCCGACTGGTGGAAGTCGATGGGTACGGAGAAGTCGTCCGGCCCGATGATCTACTCGCTGTCCGGCCGGATCAACAACCCCGGCCAGTACGAATGCGGCATGGGCATCACGCTGCGCGAGCTGATCGAGCTGGCCGGCGGCATGCAGCCGGGTCACAACCTGAGGTTCTGGACGCCGGGCGGGTCGTCGACGCCGCTGCTGACCGCGGAGCACCTCGACGTGCCGCTCGACTTCGAGTCGGTGGCCGCGGCCGGGTCGATCCTCGGCACGACCGCGACGCAGATCTTCTCCGACCAGGACTGCCCGGTCTACGCGACGTACCGGTGGATGGAGTTCTACCACCACGAGTCGTGCGGCAAGTGCACGCCGTGCCGCGAGGGCAACTTCTGGATGGCGCGCGTGTACCGGCGGATCCTGTCCGGCGAGGGTACCTACGAGGACCTGGACACCCTGCTGGACGCCTGCGACAACCTGCTGGGACGCGCCTTCTGCGGCCTCGGTGACGGCGCGACCAGCCCGGTGACCTCGTCGCTGAAGTACTTCAAGCAGGACTACCTGGACTACATCGAGGGCCGCACCGCCCCGGTGCTGTCGGCCAAGCAGCTGGTGGGGGCGCACTAATGTCTTCCGACGTAGCCAAGGCCGTGGACATGGTCAAGCTGACCATCGACGGCATCGAGGTCGAGGCGCCCAAGGGTGCGCTGCTGATCCGGGTCGCCGAGCAGCTGGGCATCGAGATCCCGCGCTTCTGCGACCACCCGCTGCTCGCCCCGGCCGGCGCCTGCCGCCAGTGCCTGGTCGACGTGGAGGGCCAGCGCAAGCCGGTCGCCTCGTGTACCCAGACGGTCGCCGACGGCATGGTGGTGCGCACGCAGCTCACCAGCGATGTCGCCAAGAAGGCCCAGGCGGGGATCATGGAGTTCCTCCTGATCAACCACCCGCTCGACTGCCCCATGTGCGACAAGGGCGGCGAGTGCCCGCTGCAGAACCAGGCGATGTCGGTCGGCCGCGCGGACACCCGCTTCCACGAGCACAAGCGGGAGTACCCGAAGCCGCTGCCGATCTCGACCCAGGTGCTCCTGGACCGCGAGCGGTGCGTGCTGTGCCAGCGCTGCACCCGGTTCTCCGAGGAGATCGCGGGCGACACGTTCATCGACCTGATGGAGCGCTCGTCCAACGAGCAGATCGGCGTCTTCCGGCACGATGTCATGACCGGTCCGGAGGTCGAGCTGCCCGAGGAGGAGAAGGGCGACGACCCGTTCAACTCCTACTTCTCCGGCAACACCGTGCAGATCTGCCCGGTGGGCGCGCTGACCGGCACGCAGTACCGGTTCCGCGCCCGGCCGTTCGACCTGGTCTCCTCGCCCGGCGTCTGCGAGCACTGCTCCGCCGGCTGCGCGCAGCGCACCGACAACCGGCGCGGCAAGGTCATGCGCCGCCTGGCGGGCGACGACCCGGCGGTGAACGAGGAGTGGAACTGCGACAAGGGCCGGTGGGGTTTCCAGTACGCCACCGCCTTTGACCGGCTCACCAACCCGCTGGTCCGCGACGCGAAGACCGGCGAGCTGCGCACCGCCAGCTGGCCGGAGGCGCTGCGCGTGGCGGCGGCTGGCCTGGCCGCGGCCCGCGACGGCGACTCGGGCGACGCCCACGGCGTGGGCGTGCTGACCGGCGGCCGTCTCACGGTCGAGGACGCGTACGCGTACGCCAAGTTCGCGCGCGTGGTCCTGCGGACGAACGACATCGACTTCCGGGCCCGCCCGGTCGGCGAGGGCGGCGAGGAGGCCGAGTTCCTGGCGGCCGCGGTCGCCGGGACCACGGAGGCCACCTACGCGGACGTCGAGAAGGCGCCCACCGCGGTGATCGTGGGCCTGGAGCCCGAGGAGGAGTGCCCGATCCTCTTCCTGCGCCTGCGCAAGGCGGTCGCCAAGCGGAAGCTCAAGGTGTACGCCGCGGCGCCGTTCGTGACGCGAGGGCTGGCCAAGCTCGACGCCACCGTGCTGGCGACCGTGCCGGGCGCCGAGGCGGGACTGCTCGCCGGCGACGAGGGCCTGCGGGCCGCCCTGAGCGCGCAGAACGCGCTGCTCATCGTGGGCGAACGGCTGGCCACCGTGCCGGGCGGCCTGACCGCCGCCGCCAAGCTGGCTGACGAGACCGGCGCCAAGCTGGTCTGGGTGCCGCGCCGGGCCGGCGACCGGGGCGCGGTCGACGCGGGCTGCCTGCCGAACCTGCTGCCGGGCGGCCGCCCGGTCAGCGACCCGGCGGCGCGCGCCGAGATCGCCGGCGTCTGGGGTCTGGAGACCGGGGTCATCTCCGGCTCGACCGGCCGCGACACCGACCAGATCATCGAGGCCGCCGCGGCGGGCCGGCTCGGCGCCCTCGTGGTCGCCGGCGTCGACCCGGCCGACCTGGCCGACCCGACGCTGGCCGAGCAGGCCCTCGACAAGGTCGGCTTCCTGGTCTCGTTCGAGCTGCGCAACTCGGCCGTGAGCCGCCGCGCGGACGTGGTCTTCCCGGTCGCGCCCGTGCAGGAGAAGGCCGGCACCTTCCTCAACTGGGAGGGGCGCCTGCGCAGCTTCGACGCGGTCTTCGACACCACCGCGATGCCGGACGCCCGCGTGCTCGACGCGCTGGCGCAGGCCATGGGCGTCGACCTCGGCACCGCCGATGTCACGGCGATCCGCGCCGAACTCGGCGCGCTGCCGGTCAGCGGCGGGGACCGGCCCGCCGGCCCGCGCCTGGCCCCGCGCGACGTGGAGGTCACGGCGCCTGGCGAGGCCGTCCTCGCCACCTGGCACCAGCTGATCGACCTGGGCAGCCTGCTCGACGGGGACGAGATCATCCGCGGCACGGCCCGCCCGGTGGTCGCGCGGCTGGGCGTTCAGACGGCGGCCGGCCTCGGCGTGGCCGACGGCGACCCGGTGCGGGTCAGCACCGAGCGCGGCAGCATGACGCTGCCCGCCGAGGTGTCCGACATGGTCGAGGGCGTGGTCTGGGTGCCGACGAACTCGCCCGGCGCGACCGTGCGCCGCTCGCTCGGCGTGACCGGCGGAGACGTCGTCACGATCTCCCGTGGAGGGATCCAATGATTCTGGCGAACGCGCAGGATCCGACGCTGGCCGACTTCGGCCATGACGTCTGGTGGATCGTCGTCATCAAGATCCTCGGGGCCTTCGTCTTCGGCTTCCTGATGACGCTGCTCGGCGTGTGGTTCGAGCGCCGCGTGGTGGGCCGGATGGCGGTGCGGCCCGGGCCCAACCGGCACGGCCCGTTCGGCCTGCTGCAGACGCTGGCCGACGGTCTGAAGATGGCGTTCAAGGAAGACATCATGCCGCGCGCCGCGGACAAGGTGGTCTTCTTCTTCGCCCCGACGATCTCGGTGATCTGCGCGGTGACGGCCCTGTCGGTCATCCCGTTCGGTCCGATGGTCAGCATGTTCGGCCAGCAGACGCCGCTGCAGGTGACCGACGTCGAGGTCGCCGTGCTCGTGCTGCTGGCCTGCTCCTCGATGGGCATCTATGGCATCGTGCTCGGCGGCTGGGCCTCCGGCTCGACGTACCCGCTGCTGGGCGGCCTGCGCTCCTCGGCGCAGATGATCTCGTACGAGGTCGCGATGGGTCTGTCGATCGTGGCCGTCTTCATGACGGCCAGCTCGATGTCGACCTCCGCGATCGTGGCGGCTCAGGGCGACGGGGACTCGTTCAGCCTGTTCGGCCTGGACCTCAACATGCCGGGCTGGTATGCGATCCTGCTCCTGCCGAGCTTCATCATCTACTTCATCTCGGCGGTCGGCGAGACCAACCGGGCGCCGTTCGACCTGCCGGAGGCGGAGTCGGAGCTGGTCGCGGGCTACATGACGGAGTACTCGTCGCTGAAGTTCGCGCTCTACATGCTCTCCGAGTACATCAACATGGTGACCGTCTCGGCGGTGGCGACCACGCTGTTCCTGGGCGGCTGGCGCGCGCCGTGGCCGATCACCCTGTGGTCCGGGGCCAACTCCGGCTGGTGGCCGCTGCTCTGGTTCCTCATCAAGGTCGTACTGCTGATCTTCGTGTTCGTCTGGCTGCGGGGCACGCTGCCGCGGCTGCGCTACGACCAGTTCATGCGGTTCGGCTGGAAGGTCCTCCTGCCGGTCAACCTGCTCTGGATCCTGCTGGTGGCGGGCATCCGTACCCTGCAGAACGAGGAAGGCCTGAGCGACCAGCAGAAGTGGCTGATCGCCGGCGTGCCGATCGCGGTCCTGCTCCTGGTCTTCCTGCTCTGGCCGCAGAAGCCACCGGCCGGTGCGCCGGACCTCGGCGGGCCGCCGGAGGGCCGGGTGGGCGGCGCCGAGGGGTACCCGCTCCCGCCGCTCGATCTTCAAGTGCCGCCCAGCCCTCGGGCCAAGCGGATGATCGCCGACCGCGAGCCCGTCACCACGGCCGCTGGCGCTGACAAGGAGGCAAGCTCATGAGCGAGCGCAGCGAGCTCATCATCAGCTCCGTTGTTGCTCATGGCGACGCCGGGCGAAGCGAGGTGGCGTCATGAGTGTGGGAGGCACGCTCAAGGGCTTCGGGGTCACGTTCTCGCACATGTTCCGCAAGGTCGTGACCACGGAGTACCCGGAGAAGCCCGACCGGCTCGCCCCGCGCTACCACGGCCGGCACATCCTCAACCGTCACCCCGACGGCCTGGAGAAGTGCATCGGCTGCGAACTGTGCGCGTGGGCCTGCCCCGCCGACGCCATCTACGTCGAGGGCGGCGACAACACCGAGGACGAGCGCTTCTCGCCGGGCGAGCGGTACGCGAAGACGTACCAGATCAACTACGCGCGCTGCATCTTCTGCGGCCTGTGTATCGAGGCCTGCCCGACCCGTTCGCTCACGATGAGCAACGAGTACGAGCTGGCGCGCGACAACCGGCAGGACCTGATCTTCACGAAGGAGCAGCTGCTCGCGCCGCTGCTGCCCGGCATGGAGCGCCCGCCGCACGCCATGTACCTCGGCGACTCGGAGAAGGACTACTACCTCGGCGCCCTGGCCAACCCGGGCACGAGCGTGGGCGCCGAGCAGGCCAACCAGGCAGGTGAGCTATGAGCCAGACGCTGCTCTACGCGGCCGGCGAGGTGAGCACCGGCGAGGCGGTCACCTTCTACATCTTCGCGCCGCTGGCCCTCATCGGGGCCATCGGTACGGTCGCCGCACGCAACGCCGTGCACTCGGCGCTGTTCCTGGTCGTCACCATGCTCTCGCTGGGCATCTTCTACGTGCTGCAGGCCGGGCCGTTCATCGGCATGGCGCAGATCATCGTGTACACCGGCGCGATCATGATGCTGTTCCTGTTCGTCCTCATGCTGGTCGGCCGCGACGCGTCCGACTCGGTGATCGAGACATTGCGGGGCCAGCGGACGGCGGCGATCCTGGTCGGCCTCGGCTTCGCCGGCCTGCTCTGCACCGCGCTGGGCCGCGCGCTGACCGACGTCCAGCCGGTGGGCCTCGACGCGTTCAAGGGCCGCAACGTGCCGGGCATCGCCGAGGTCCTGTTCACCAAGTACGTGTTCGCGTTCGAGGTCACCAGCGCCCTGCTGATCACAGCGGCGGTCGGTGCCATGATCCTCGCGCACGTGCAACGCGACAAGGGCGACAAGCCCAACCAGGTCCGCAGGTCCCGGGCGCGCTTCGAGCCCGGCAACTACCCGGCGCCCAAGCCCGGACCCGGCGTCTACGCCACCTCCGACTCCGTGGCCACGCCCGCGCTGCTGCCGGACGGCAGCCAGTCGCAGCGCAGCATCTCGGACATCCTGCCGACCCGCGAGCTGACCTCGGCGGAGACCGCACCGAAGGGAACGGAACGATGACACCGTCGTGGTACATCGTGCTGGCCGCGGCGCTGTTCACGATCGGCGCCGTCGGCGTGCTGATCCGCCGCAACGCCATCGTGTTGTTCATGTGTGTCGAGCTGATGCTCAACGCGGCGAACCTGACGCTGGTGACGTTCAGCCGCATCCACGGCAACCTGGACGGCCAGATCATGGCGTTCTTCGTCATGGTCGTCGCGGCCGCGGAGGTCGTGGTCGGGCTCGCCATCATCATGTCGATCTTCCGTACTCGGCGCTCGGCGAGCGTCGACGACGCGAACCTGCTGAAGTACTGAGGACGCCTCGATGAACTCTTCGATCCTTGCTGAGGGGGGCTCGTTCGTGCCCGCGACCGGGTTCCTCACCAGCATCTGGCTGCTGATCGCCATCCCGCTCGCGAGTGCCGCGATCCTGTTGCTGCTCGGCCGCCGCGCCAACGCCTGGGGCCACCTGCTCGGCTGCGCCAGCGTCGGCGCCTCGTTCGTGCTGGGCCTGATCTACTTCATCCAGCTGGGCGGGCTGCCCGACGACGCACGCTCGGCCGAGGTGTCGCTGTTCGAGTTCATCCCGGTCGGCTCGCTGAATGTCGACTTCGGCCTGCTGTTCGACCCGCTGTCGGGCGTGTTCGTCCTGCTGATCACCGGCGTGGGCTTCCTGATCCACGTGTACGCGGTCGGCTACATGGCGCACAACCCGCCCGACTACGAGTTCGAGAACCCGGGCAACACGCGGCGGCGCTTCTTCGGGTACTTCAACCTGTTCGTCGCGTCGATGCTGCTGCTCGTCCTCGGCAACAACTACGTGATGCTCTACGTCGGCTGGGAGGCCGTGGGCCTCGCGTCGTACCTGCTGATCTCCTTCTACTACCTGCGCCCCTCGGCGACCACGGCGGGCAAGAAGGCGTTCATCATGAACCGGGTCGGCGACGCGGGCTTCGTGATCGCGATCTTCCTGATGTTCGCCACGCTCGGCACGGTCAACTACGGCGAGGTCTTCGCCGGCATCGGCCAGGTGGCCAGCGGTACCACCCTCGCGATCGCGCTGCTGCTCCTGCTCGGCGCCACCGGCAAGTCCGGCCAGTTCCCGCTGCAGGCGTGGTTGCCGGACGCCATGGAGGGCCCCACCCCGGTGTCCGCCCTCATCCACGCGGCGACGATGGTCACCGCCGGCGTCTACCTGATCGCCCGGTCCAACCCGATCTTCAACGCGAACCACACCGCGCAGCTCATCGTGGTCTGCGTCGGCGCGTTCACCCTGCTTCTCGGCTGCATCATCGGCTGCGCGAAGGACGACATCAAGCGCGTCCTGGCCTGGTCGACGGTCTCGCAGATCGGCTACATGTTCCTGGGCGTCGGCCTCGGCGGCGGGGCGTACGCCCTGGCGATCATCCACCTGCTGGCGCACGGCTTCTTCAAGGCCGGCCTGTTCCTCGGCGCCGGCTCGGTCATGCACGGCATGAACGACCAGGTGGACATCCGGCGCTTCGGCGGCCTGTGGAAGTACATGAAGATCACCTGGGTCACCTTCGGCCTGGCGTGGCTCGCGATCATCGGCCTGCCGCCGCTGTCCGGGTACTTCACCAAGGACCCGATCATCGAGTCGGCGTTCAACCGGCCCGGGTGGACCGGCTGGCTCTTCGGCGGCGCGGCCCTGATCGGCGCGGGCATCACCGCGTTCTACATGACCCGGCTGTTCGTGCTCACCTTCCACGGCCCGAAGCGGTGGACCGACGACATCAAGCACCCGCACGAGTCGCCGCCGGTGATGACGATCCCGCTCATCCTGCTCGCGTTCGGTTCCGTCGCCGCCGGTTATCTCATGTCGACGAGCGTCGTCGACTGGCTCCGCCCGGTCTTCGGCGCGACCCACGAGGTGCACCACCGGCTTGAGCCCTGGCTGGTCAGCTCGCTGGTCGTCGGCATCACCCTCCTCGGCGCGGGGCTCGCGTACGCGCTGTTCCGCAACGGCACGGCACTGGAGCCGCAGCCGGCCGGCGCGCTCGTCACGGCCGCCCGCAAGAACCTCTACGGCGACGCCGTCAACGAGGCCCTGTTCGAGATGCCGGGCAAGTACCTCACCCGGTTCCTGGTCTTCCTGGACAACAGGGGCATCGACGGGCTGGTCAACGGCCTGGCCGCGGCCGTCGGCGGTGGCTCCAGCCGCCTGCGGCGGCTGCAGACCGGCTTCGTCCGCTCGTACGCACTGTCCGTGCTCGGTGGCGCGCTTCTGGTCGCCGTCGCCTTCCTGGTCGTGAGGCTCGGCTGATGTCTGACTTCAAGTTCCTGTCCGTACTCACCGTGGCCCCGCTCGTCGGTGCCCTGGTGGTGGCGCTCCTGCCGCGGACCCGGCCGACCCTGGCCAAGCAGGTGGCGTTCGTCTGGTCGCTCGCCATCCTGGCGCTGACGATCGTCATGTGGTTCGCGTTCGAGCCGAACGGCGACCGGTTCCAGTTCCGCGAGTCGTACCCGTGGATCGAGCCCTGGGACGTGCGCTTCACGTTCGAGGTCGACGGCATCGCGCTGGTCATGCTCGGGCTGGTCGCCATCCTGGTGCCGCTCGTCATCCTGGCCTCGTGGAACGACGCCGAGAAGGCGCAGGCGGCCGGCGGCAAGCGGTCCGTGCCGGCGTTCTTCGCCCTGCTGCTGGCCCTCGAGTCCATGATGATCGGCGTCTTCGCCGCCGGCGACGTGTTCCTCTTCTACGTGTTCTTCGAGGTCATGCTCGTGCCGATGTACTTCCTCATCGGCTCCTACGGCGGCCCGCGCCGGCAGTACGCAGCCGTGAAGTTCTTCCTGTACTCCCTCGTCGGCGGCCTGTTCATGCTCGCCGCGGTCATCGGCCTGTGGGTCGCGGGCGGGCACACGTTCGACTGGCAGACCCTCATGTCGGCCGAGTTCACGACCTGGACCGAGCGGTGGCTGTTCCTCGGCTTCTTCATCGCGTTCGCGGTCAAGGCGCCGTTCTTCCCCTTCCACACCTGGCTGCCCGACGCCGGTGGCGCCGCGCCGGCCGGCGTGGCCGCGCTGCTCGTCGGCGTGCTCGACAAGGTCGGCACCTACGGCATCCTGCGGTACTGCCTGCCGCTGTTCCCGAACGCGTCCAAGTACTTCGCGCCGCTGGCGCTCACCCTGGCACTGGTCGGCATCATCTACGCCGCCCTGCTGGCGGTGGGCCAGAACGACCTCAAGCGCCTGGTGTCCTACACGTCGATCGCCCACTTCGGCTTCATCGGCGTGGGCATCTTCGCCTTCACCACCCAGGCGGCCTCGGGCTCCGTGCTCTACATGGTCAACCACGGCCTCGCGACCGGCCTGCTGTTCCTCGTGGTCGGCATGCTGGTCACGCGACGCGGCTCGGCGCTCGTGAGCGACTTCGGCGGGGCGGGCAAGCTCGTCCCCGTACTCGCCGGGGTCTTCTTCATCGCGGGCCTCGCGTCGCTCGCGATGCCCGGCACCGCGCCGTTCGTCAGCGAGTTCCTCGTCCTGATCGGCACGTTCGCGGTGAACAAGCCGGTCGCGGTCATTGCTACCGCGGGCATCATCCTGGCGGCCGGGTACGTGCTGTGGATGGTCCAGCGGACCACCCAGGGCACACCCAACCCGGCGCTCGAACAGGTGCCGGCGATGCGCCGCGACATCACGGCGCGTGAGGTGGCGGTCGTCGCCCCGCTGATCGCGCTGCTGATCTTCTTCGGCTTCTACCCGAAGCCGCTGCTCAATGTGATCAACCCGGCCGTCGCCGCGACCATGCAGGACATCGGCAAGCAGGATCCCGAGCCGACCGTGGCGCCCAACCAGGAGGCCTCGAAGTGAGCGTCACCAACCTGCTCGCCGGAGCGGCTCCGCTCGCCGCCGACGCGATCACGCTACCGAAGATCGATTACGCGGCCATCCTGCCGCTGCTCATCCTCATCGGCGGGGCGTCCCTCTCCATCCTGGCCGAGGCGCTCGTGCCGCGCGCCGCCCGGTACGTCGTCCAGCTCGGGCTCAGCGTGGCCGTGCTCGTCGCCGCGCTGGTCTCGCTGGTGATGCTCGCCAAGTCGGGCAAGAGCGTGCTCACGGTCGGCGACGCCATCGCGATCGACAACGCGAGCCTGTTCCTCCAGGGCCTCATCGTCGTGCTCGGCATCGTGTCGCTGCTGCTCATCGCCGAGCGGGCGCTTGAGCGGGGTGGCGCGTTCGTCGCGCAGGCGGCCATCACGGCCGGCAGCGAGGCCGACCGCCGCCAGGCCGTACGCGAGCCCGGCGCGACCGAGGTCTACCCGCTCACGCTGTTCGCGCTCGGCGGCATGATGCTGTTCGTCTCCGCGAACGACCTGCTGACGATGTTCATCGCGCTGGAGGTCTTCTCCCTGCCGCTCTACCTGCTGTGCGCGCTGGCCCGCCGCCGGCGCCTGGTCAGCCAGGAGGCGGCGCTCAAGTACTTCCTGCTCGGCGCGTTCGCGTCGGCGTTCTTCCTGTTCGGCCTGGCCCTGATCTACGGGTACGCGGGCGGGGTCAACCTGTCGACGATCCACGCCGCGTTCCAGACGGGCGGCCAGCCCGCGGTCCTGTTCTTCGCCGGGCTGGCGCTGCTCTCGGTCGGCCTGCTGTTCAAGGTGGCGGCCGTGCCGTTCCACGTCTGGACGCCGGACGTCTACCAGGGCGCGCCGACCCCGATCACCGCACTCATGGCGAGCTGCACCAAGGTGGCCGCCTTCGGCGGGCTGCTTCGTCTGCTGTATGTCGCGTTCGACGGCGCCCAGTGGGACCTGCAGCCGATCGTCGGCACGATCGCCGTGCTCACCATGATCGTCGGTGGCGTGCTCGCCGTGACGCAGACCGACATCAAGCGCCTGCTGGCGTACTCGTCGGTGGCCAACGCCGGGTACCTGCTCGTCGGCGCGCTGGCGTTCAACAAGGACGGCCTGGCCTGGTCGCTGTTCTACCTCGCGGCGTACGGCTTCACCGTGGTCGCGGCGTTCGCCGTCGTGAGCCTCGTTCGCGACGCGGACGGCGAGGCGACCCACCTGAGCCGCTGGGCCGGCCTCGGCCGCCGCTCGCCGCTCTACGCCTCGGTCTTCACCTTCCTGCTGCTCGCTTTCGCCGGCATCCCGCTGACCAGCGGTTTTACCGCCAAGTTCGGCGTGTTCGCCGCGGCGATCCAGGGCGGGCAGACCTGGCTGGTGATCGCCGGCGTGGTCAGCAGCATGATCCTCGCCTTCCCGTACCTGCGGGTCGTCGTGATGATGTGGCTCTCCGAGCCGGGTGAGAGCAGTCCCACAGTCTCGATCCCGGGCGCGCTGACCTCAGCCGCGCTGATGGTCGGGGTGCTGGCGACCCTGGTGCTCGGCGTGTACCCCACGCCGGTCCTGGACCTCGCCAGCAAGGCCGCAGAGTTCATCCGCTGACCTGTATGGCATGGTGGATAGCGTGGTGACCAGCGGAGGCCGGCCGATCCCCCGGATGCTTCTCGGGATCGACTTCGAGGACGCTGAGCTTGAGCGCGTCGTCGAGACGCTGCTCGTCGGCGTCGAGGACGGGCTGCGGCATGCCGTGGAGTCCGTCGATCCGCTGCTGGACGACGTGGCGCACCACCTCGTCGCCGCGGGCGGCAAGCGCATCCGACCGTTGCTGGTCGGCCTGGCCGCCCAGTTCGGCACCCGGCCCGTGTGCGATGAGGTGACGCGGGCCGGCGTCGTTGTGGAGCTGACCCACCTGGCGACCCTCTACCACGACGACGTCATGGACGAGGCGCCCGTACGCCGCGGCGCGCCCTCGGCCAACCTGCGGTGGAGCAACAGCATCGCGATCCTCGCGGGCGATCACCTTTTCGCCCGCGCCGCCGACCTCGCGGTCGACCTGGGCCTCGATGCCGTACGCCTGCAGGCGCGTACGTTCTCCCGCCTGGTGTACGGCCAGATCGCGGAGACGTCCGGCCCCCGCGACCGGGACCCGATCGAGCACCACCTCGACGTCATCGCCGAGAAGACCGGCTCGCTGATCGGCACGTCCGCCAAGTTCGGCGCGATGTTCTCCAACGCCACCCCGGAGGCGGTCGACGCCCTCGCCGAGTACGGCGAGGTCATCGGCATCGCGTTCCAGCTCTCCGACGACCTGCTCGACATCGCCTCCGAGTCGGCCCAGTCGGGCAAGACGCCCGGCACCGACCTGCGCGAGGGCGTCGCGACCCTACCCGTGCTGTACGCGCTGGCCGACGACGCCACCGACGACGCGGGCGTCGCGCGGCTCCGCGAGCTGCTCAGCAAAGGCCCGCTCACGGACGACGCCGAGCTGGCGGAGGCGTTGGAGCTTCTGCGCGAGTCGACCGCGATGAAGCGCGCCCGCGAGACCGTACGCGGCTACGCCGAGCGCGCCCGCGCCCTGCTGGACCCGCTCCCCGACATCCCCGCCCGCCGCGCCCTGGCGGCCCTCGCGGACCTCATCGCGGACCGCACAAGCTAACCCGCACCCCACCCCGCCTCCCCGAGCACCGCGCGGCGCAGGTCGCGCGCCTCTGACGCGTTCCGCGCACGGTCCCCGCGCCTCGCCCGTGCAAGGTGCGCACTTCGCACGCTACGGGCGGCCCGGATGCCGCCAAAGTGCGCACCTTGGCGGGGAGGGCGGCGTAGGACAGGTCGGACAGCAACGGGGAGGGGCAGCGCGGGCGTGGGGGTGTTACGTGGGGGTCCAGGTCATGAGGGTGCGGCCGGAGGCCGAGCGGAGTTCCACTCGGGCGATCTCGGCGGGAGGGAAGTGAGTTCGCGTGCTCATCCGCATCTCGTCGCCGGCGCGGGCGGACCAGGTGGCGATCTTCTCCGGCTCGCCGCTGATCGGCCACACGAACAGGTCCAGGGTCCAGACGCGGTCGAGGTACTCGCCCCGCTTGATGTAGCCGCACATCATCTCGACGTGGGTGCCGTCCGGGGTCGGGCGGATGCCCAGCTCCGCGATCACGGGGATGGAGCTGGACACCGGGGTCATGGGCCGCATGGTGACGAGCGGGGTGGGCAGGACGGACGGCGCGACCGTGGGAGCGCCCACCACCGGGCCGCGCGGCCGGCCGTCGAAGGCGTACACGCCGACGCCGACGGCGAGCGCGAACACGGCCGCCGCGGCGGTCGCGGCCACCGCCCACCAGTGACGCGCGCGTCGCTCGCGCCGCCGCGTGGCCGCCGCGGCCGCCAGTACCTTCGGCAGTACCGACGGCGGCATGACCGTCTCGGAGACGGCCGCGTCGGGCGACAGGCGGCTGAGCAGGCCGGGCAGCACAGCCAGCTGCGCGACGGCCTCCCGGCAGGTGGGGCAGCCGGACAGGTGTGCCTCGAATGCCGCCCGGTCCGCGGCGGAGAGGGCACCGAGCACGTACGCCCCGTCGTCGTGCGCATGTGGGCAGCTCATCTCGTCACCCCCATTTCCTCCAGGATCAACCGCAGCGCGCGGGTCGCGTAGTGGGTGCGTGACTTGACCGTGCCGTCAGGTACGCCCAGTGCCGTCGCGGCCTCCGACACGGACCGGCCCCGATAGAAGCACTCGATGATGACCTCGCGGTGCGCGGGGGACAGGCGCCCTAGTGCCTCTGCCATGGTCCACGCCTCGACGGCCCGGTCGGCCTCGTCGAAGTGCGGCACGTCGGGCACGGCGTCCGTGATGACCTCCCCGACCCGGGCGGTGCGGCGGCGCCAGGCGTCGATGGCCAGCCGGCGCGCGGTCGTGAACAGCCACGCCCTGGGCGAGCCGCGCGTCGGGTCGAGGGCGTCGGGGTGCTGCCAGGCGCGCAGCAGCGTCTCCTGCACCAGGTCCTCGGCCCGCTGCCGGTCGCCCGAGCACAGCCGCACGGCGTATCCGAACAGCGCGTCACCGTGTTCGGCGTGCAGGGCCCGTAGCAGCTGAGCGTCGTCGGCCACCGCACCTCCTCCCGCGCTCGTCTGCGTGGAGAAACGCACGCTGGCGCGGCAAGGTTCAGACCGCGACGACGCCGGAGGGATCTTCGCCGGCGAGGGAGAGGCTGATGGCCCGCGCGGTCGTCTGCAGCCGGCGGCGTACGGCGTGCGCCGTGGCGACGAGCTGCTCGGCGGGCATCGCGCAGCCCACCACGAGCCGGCGCTCCGGGTCGCGGTCGGCGCGCAGCACGACGGCCGCGCAGCCCACGCCGGCCCGGTACTGTCCCAGCTCGATGTGCATGCCGCGCCGGTCGCCGGTGGCCAGGTCCGCGTCGAGCGCCTCGGGCTGCGTAATGGTCTGCGGCGTGTATTCGCGCATGCCCCAGTCCTTGAGGTAGCGCAGCCGCTGTTCCGGGGTCAGCGTCGAGAGCAGCGCCTTGCCGATCGCCGTGGCGTGGGCGCCCTCGTCCCAGCCGGGCACGAGTTCCTCCAGGTACGGCGACTGCGGTCCCTCGGCGACGTTGGCGAGTACGATCTGTCCACCGAGGAAGCGGCCGATGTAGTGGCTGAACCCGGTCTCGGCGGCGGACCGGCGCAGCAGGTCATCGGCGGACGCGGGGACGCGCAGGGCCGCGGTCAGCTCGCGGAAGCGGTCGGCCACCTGCAGACCCACGATGTACGTGCCGTCCTCGCGGCGGATCACGTAGCCCTCGTAAGCCAGGGTGCGCACGAGGTGGTACGTCGTCGCGGTGGTGAGTTCGCAGCGGCGCGCGATCTGCTTGACCGTGAGTCCGCGGGGCGACTGGCCCACCGCCTCCAGCACCCGCAGCGCCCGGGAGACGCTGCGGATCAGGTCTGACGGTTCCCCGTGGGGGTGTCGCACCACTGCTGCTCCTCCATACCGGACAGGTCGTCCCGGTCGATAAGGTCTGACCCTTTGTTTACGGAGTTAACCCTAGGCAGCAGGGGCCTTCAACGGAACGGCTGACGGGCGATTTGATCTCGTCCGGGCATGCATGTAACGGATGCCATCCCAGGTAAACACGATGAGTGCGAGCCAGACGAGGGCGAAGCCGGCCAAACGCGCTGGTGGCATGGGTTCCTTAAAGATCAGGACTCCGATGCCGAATTGCAGGATCGGGGCGAGGTACTGAAGTAGTCCGATAGTCGACAGTGTGATGCGGTTCGCTGCCGCGGCGAACATCAACAGTGGTATCGCGGTGATCGCACCGGCAAGGACCATAAGTGTCGTGTGTCCCACGGACACGTGCCCGAACGTCGACTCCCCGTTGGCCATGAGCACCGCCACGTAGACCAGGGCCGGCGGGGCCAGCACCGCCGACTCGAGCAGGAGTCCATCCGTGGCGGGGACGGCGAGGTGCTTCTTCACCAGTCCGTACAGCGCGAAGCTGGCCGTGAGCGTGAGGGCGATGTACGGCACGTGCCCGTAGTCGAGCGTCAGCACGATGACCGCGACCAGCCCGATGCTCAGCGCCGCCCACTGCGCCCGGCGCAGGCGCTCCTTCAGGACGGCCACGCCGAGCGCGACCGTGACCAGCGGGGTGATGAAGTAGCCCAGCGACGTCTCGACGACGCGGTCGGCGTTCACGCCGTAGATGTAGACGCCCCAGTTGACCCCGATGAGCGCCCCCGCCGCGAGGGCCAGGCCGAACCGGCGGCGGTCGTGGCGCAGCCGCCACACCGACGGCCACCCTCTCGCCACCGAGACGACGGCGACCATGAACAGGAAGGACCAGAGCACCCGCTGCGCGAGGATCTCCGCCGGCCCGGACGGGCGCAGGTACTTGAAGTAGAAGGGGAAGAAACCCCAACTCAGGTACGCCGCCACGGCGAACACATAACCCCTGCGCTCCTGACTCATGGCGCAACTGTAAGGAGCAAAGGGCGCTATTGCTCCTGCGTATCCGCCTGCCTGGCTATGGCCTCCATCACCGTCAGGTCCCGGATGTCGATCTCCATCCATCGCTCCGGCGTGGCGACCGGTGAGTACCCGACCCGCGCGTACACCTCGTGCGCGTCGGCGGTGGCCAGCAGCAGCCGGCGCACCCCGGTCGCCAGGATGCGGTCCCGGATCACGGTGACGAGCCAGGTGCCCAGCCCGTGGCCGCGCGCCCCGCGATCGATGTAGACGTCACACAGGTACGCGAACGTGGCCAGGTCGGTGATCACGCGCGCGAACCCGACCAGTTCGCCGGTCTCCGGCGCGTACACACCGAATGTCAACGACCCCTCGATCGAGCGTTCCACCGTTTCCAGCGGCCGGCCCAGGGCCCAGTACGCGTCCGTCGACAGCCACTGGTGGACCAGCTTCACGTCGAGCCGGGCCGGGTCGGTGTCGATCTCGTAACCGTCGTCGCGTTTCGTCAGCACGGTTCGACCCTAGTCGCCGGGCTCCGCCCGTACGCCCACAAAAACGCGCGGGCCCGCCGGCGAACGACGGGCCCGCACCACAGTCGACGTCGTCAGTCGTCGTCGTCGCGGAGGACGAGGCCCACGATGAACGACACCACGCCGACGAACAGGGCGCCGAGCACGGCGTGCCAGAAGTTGTCGACATGGAAGGGGATGTCGAGCTGGCCGGCGATCCAGCTGGTGAGCAGGAACAGCAGGCCGTTGACGATCAGCGAGATGAGGCCGAGCGTGAGGACGTAGAAGGCGCAGCCGACGAACTTGATGATCGGCTTCAGGATCGCGTTGACCACGCCGAAGATCAGGGCCACCAGCACGACCGTGCCGATCGTGCCGGCGGTCGTCTCGGCGGTCACGTCGATGCCGGGAATGATGAGCGTGGACAGCCATACGGCGAGCGCCGACACGGCCAACCGGATGAGGAGCGACATGGTCGCGATGGTCCCACGACGCCGGTGACCCGCGCATCCCTTGGTTTTCCCTGAGTCTCGGTATGGTGGTCGACGTCGATGGACGGGGAGGCACGGTGGCGTCGCGGAGCGACCAGCTGCACTCGCACCAGTTCGCCCTGCAGCGGGTGGTGGGCGCGCTGGCCATGCGCGACCCCGACCCGGTCGCGTCACCCCTGCGGCGCATGGGCGGGGCGCTGATCGGGGGCATCCTGGTCGCGGCGGTGGCGCTCGCGGCGGTCGGCGTCTACGGCCTGCTGCGGCCCGGCGGCAACGACGCCTGGCGCGACGGCGACGCGGTCATCGTGGACGAGAAGACCGGCGCGCGCTACGTCTACCGCGACGGCCTGCTGCACCCCGTGCTCAACCAGGCGTCCGCCCTGCTGCTGGCGGGCTCGCCGCGCACCGTGGTGGTCGCCGGCGCCTCGCTGCGCGACGTGCCGCGCGGCGCTCCGCTGGGCATCCCCGGCGCGCCCGACCCGCTGCCGGCCGCGGACGCGCTGGTCACGGACGGCTGGCTGCTCTGCTCGCGGACCGTGGGCGGCCGGCCCGAGTCCGTGCTCGATCTCGGCGCGGGGCCGGCCGCCACCAGCCCGCTGGGCCCGGACGAGGGACTGCTCGTGTCGGCCGGCGACGAGCAGTACCTGATCTGGCAGCGCCATCGCCACGCGATCCGGGACAAGGGCGTGCTCGGCGCGCTGTGGGCGGGCGAGCCCGTGGTGCCCGTGGCGCCCGCGCTGATCAACGGCATCCCGCCTGGGCCCGACCTGGCCAGCCTCACCGTGCCCGACGCCGGGCACCCGGCCGCGTTCGGGCGGGCGCTCGTGGGCCAGGTGCTCAAGTACGAAAGCCTTACCGGCAGCGTGCAGTTCCTGCTGGCGCTGGCCGACGGGCTCGCCCCGATCACCCCGGTGCAGGCCGGGTTGCTGCTCGGCAACGGGGTCAACACCAGCGGCCGGGCCACGGAGATCACCGTCGGCGAGTACGACAGGGCGCGCAAGGCCGCCCCGTTCACCCCCGGTGCCGGGCCGGACCTGCCGGCGGCCGTGCCCCGGCTGGCCCGCGTCGCCGGCGGCCTCTGCGCATCCTTTGTGGACGACCGGACGGCGCCCGAGGTCGTCGTGTGGCAGGGCCCGCCGGTCGCGCCCGGCGAGGCACGCACGGGCGGCGTCTGGCAGGGCGCGGTGGTCGCCGACGCCGTGCGGGTCGCGCCCGGGCGCGGCGCCGTGGTCGAGGCGGCGTCCGCGCCGGGCGCGGCCGGTGGGGCGCTCGCGGTCGTGACGGACCAGGGCGTGCGTTACGCCGTACCGTCGGCCGACGCGCTGGCCGCGCTGGGTTATTCGGGAGTACGCCCGACGCGCCTGCCCGCGGCGCTGGTCGCGCTCATCCCCGGTGGTCCGGCGCTGGATCCGGTCGCGGCCGCCAAGCCGGCCACCCTGGCCGACTGAGTCACTCCTCGATCGCGCCGCCCACGGCGCGCAGGTGTTCGCGGAACGTCAGGTCC
The DNA here is from genome assembly GCF_039528415.1 of Luedemannella helvata. Lineage (NCBI taxonomy): Bacteria > Bacillati > Actinomycetota > Actinomycetes > Micromonosporales > Micromonosporaceae > Luedemannella > Luedemannella helvata. The sequence continues at coordinate 408,792 of NZ_BAAALS010000001.1, read as the reverse complement.
GGTGCCTTCTCGCGGGCCGCGAGGTAACCCGCGAAACCCAGCTGCGCCCGCAGGCTCGTGCCGCCCGTGATGCGGTGGGCCTGGCCGCGCTCGGTGTCGCGGATGCCCTCCGCCAGGGTGAGCAGGCGCTCGGCGTCCGCGGCCGGGACGAACAGCACGCCGTCGTCGTCGCCGAGGACGAGGTCGGACGGGTCGACGGTCCAGTCGCCGACCGTGGCACGCGTGAGGGCGTCGTGCGGGCGGGGGTCGAGGCGCAGCGGACCGGTCGGCAGGGCGCCGAGGCTGAACACCGGCAGGCCGATGGCCCGGATGTCGGCCGTGTCGCGGTGCAGTCCCCAGATCACCGCGCCGCCCAGGCGGGCGGCCTGCGCCTCCAGGATCACGAGGTCGCCGACGCACGCCTCGTCCACGCGGCCGGCGTTGTCGACGACGAGGACATCGCCGGGCGCCGCGTGCTCGAACGCCTCCAGAAAGACATCGACGCTGCCCACGTGGCGGGCCGGCAGGACGCGGCCGGCGACCCGGTCGCCAGAGGAGACGGCGCGCACGGCCGTCGGGGCGCAGCGAACCGGCACGCCGGCCCGCAGGCAGGCGTCCGCAACATGGGCGGTGGTCAGAGTCGCGAACCGCTTGGTCAACGTGTCGGGGTCCATGCGTCCTGACCTTAAGCCGTGGACGCGGCTCAGCCGAGTTATCCACAGGCGCGAACTCTTCGTGGCGCGGCATCGATGGAAACCGCTACGGTCGGCAGGCAATCAGGCACCGGCCGCGACTGTCGCGGCCGGCCGAGTCAAGGGGGTGACCCGGATGGCGTCAGGCACGCAGGCCCAGGCCGCCGTCATGGAGCAGACGGCCGCGCGGTTCGATCAGGTCAACGCCAACCTGCAGAAGATGCTCAGCCGGCTCATCGGTGAGTTGGAAGGGCTGCGGTCGGGGTGGCAGGGGCGCGGTGGTCGCTCCTTCGAGCAGGTCAAGGTCAGCTGGACCGAGGATCAGAAGAGGATGCAGCGGGCGCTGGCCGACACGGCCGACGCCATCCGTCGGTCCGGGCGGTACTACACGGCCACGGACGACGCGGCCGCCGGCCGGTTCCGCGGCACCGGCGACGTCGAGATCTCGCTGTAGGGGGAGGGGACCAATGTCCGAGCGGATCGTTGTCAACTTCGCGCAGCTGCGCACGGCGAGCGACCACATCGCGACCGCCGTCAAGACCCTCACCAACGAACTCCAGGAGTTGGAACGTGCCGCCAACCCGCTCGTGCAGAGCTGGGACGGCGAGGCCAAGGAGGCCTACCAGCAGCGGCAGAACGTGTGGCGGTCGGCGGCCAACGACCTGACCACCATGCTCAGCCAGATCAAGCGCGCGGTCGACGACTCGGCCGCCGACTACGCCAACACCGAGACGCGTAACACCAATCTGTTCCGGGCATGACGTGTGCGGGCCCTGGTTACGGTGGCTGGTGTCCCCGGAAGTCGGGTCACCAGCCACCGGCATCCCGGGTATCGGCCGGGACGCCCGGTATGGTGGTGCTCGCCGACTGCGCCGGCCTACCCCGGGCCGATGTGAGCTTGTAGGTTGTGAGGTCGCAGGGTTCGCACGCGAGCGCTAGGGGGTGGCCGTGACCGAGTGGGCACCGGCCACACCGGCCGAGGAGGCGCTCCGCGACGCTCTGCAGACCTCCGACCAGGACCTTTACTTCCGCATCCTGGCTCGGGGCGACCTTATCCTGCCGGTCGCGCCGGACACGGGTGGTCGGTCCCCCGTCGGCTGGGGCACGTGGACCAACCAGAACCGTACCCACCTGTTGGCCTTCACCTCGCCCGCCGCGTTGCGCGCCTGCCTGCCCGAGCACGGCGGGTCGGTGCGCCACCTGACGTTCCTCGACCTGGCCAACCAGTGGCCCAACCACGAATGGTGGCTGGCGGTCAACCCGGGCCTGCCGATCGAGTCGTACCTGCCGTCGTGGTTCATCATGCAGCTCACGCGCGGCGACCTGCGGCTGCCCGGCCGATCGCTCGGCGCGCGCGCCCGGATGGCGCACGGCGACCTGGCCCGCGCGGCCGCCGCCCGCACCGGACACACCCCTACGACGGCGAGCGGCGTCGCGTCCGTGCCGCTGCGCACGACCGGCAACCCTCCTGCCGTGGAGCACCTGCCAGGCCGGGCCGCCCAGCCCGAGATCGTCGACGGCGAGGTTGAGGGCGAGGTGCCCGCGCGCGTGCCGTTGTCATCGCGGCTCACCCGCCGGGCCATCGGCACGCAGGGCAACCCGCCCGCGCGCCCAGGTGCGGACGCCGCGCCGGCCTCGTACGGGCCGAGCGTCCCGCCGCCGTCGCCCCTGTCGCAGCGGCCCGCCGCGCCGGCGGGGCGCCAGGTGGTTCAGCCCCCCACCGGGTACGCCGCCGCGCCGCCCGGCCAGCGCGAGTCGACGCCGGTTGGGCGCGGTGATTCCGCGCCGCTCGGTCGCGGTGCGGCCGTGCCGCCGGGGACGCACGCCGGCACGGCTGGAACTCACCCTGCCGCCGCCGGGTCGCCCGCCGCCTACGCGGCCCCGCCGAACCGCCAGGTGCCGCCGCCCCGGCCGGGCTCGCCCGCTGACGTCCCGCCCGCCGGTGGCCGGAGCACGTCGGCGCCCGGGGCCAACCCGCCCGGCAGGGCCCCCGGGCCGGGGCCGCATGGCGGCGCTGGCGGTCCGGCGATGGCCGGCGGAGCCGGGCCCGCTCCCCGAGGTTCCGTGTCCATGCCGGCCGCGCCGCCGCAGGAGACACCCGGCCCCGAGCCCGCCCTGCCGCCGATGAGCGACCGTCCCCTCGAGGAGTGGGATCCGTCGCCCGAGCGGCGCCTCGTACTGCCCAGCCGCAGCGCCATGGCCGCCCGCCGCGCCGCGGCCACGGGCCGCCCACCCGCCCCGCCGCCGGCCCCCGCCACCGCCCCGGACGCGGCGGGAGCGCCGCCTGCCGCGCCGAACGTCGCGGGAGGACCGCCTGCCCACGCGAACGCTGCCGGAGCGCCGCCTGCCGCGCCGCCGGGGACGCGCGCCCCGGCCACCGCGCCAGAGGCCGTGCGCCCGCCGAGCATCGCGCGTCCGGCGGCGCCGGTCGACCCGGCGACGCAGACCAACCCGGCCGGTCCTGCCGAGCGGACCGTCGGGTTCTTCGCCGCGCCCGCGCGCCCGGCGGCCCCGCCGAGCCCATCATGGACACAGCAGTCGAGCCCGGCCGGGTTCTCCGCGTTCGAGCCGTCGCGCCCGGCGCCGCCCGTGGAGCCGTCCGACGACGAGCAGGTGTACCCGGCGTGGCGCACCCGCGATGCCGAGTCCCGTGCGGCTGAGTCCCGTGCGGCTGAGTCCCGTGCGCCCGCGCCGTCGCACGCGGTCGTCGAACCCGCGCCAGCCGACGCCACGCCAGCCCGGACCCCCTCCGCCGGGAACGCGCCTGCCGAGACGGCCTTGATGATCGACGCCGAGGTGATCGACATCGAGGCGCCGCAGTCCGCGGCGTCCCCGCAGTCGGCGCCGCCGCGAGCCGCGTCAGCGTCGGCCGCTTCCCCGCCAGCCGCTTCCCCGCCAGGCGCGTTCACGCCGGCCGAGGCGCCGCAGTCGCCGCGGGAGCCGTGGGCCGAGACGGTCGTCGGCCCGCGCCCGGAGACCCAGCGCCGCGCCGCGGAGATGCTCGCGGCCTGGCGTAATGAGTCCCCCGGCGGCTGGGCCGCCGACGCCACGGCCGACCCGGTCCCCGCCGAGCCCGCCGAGACCGAGATGTCGCACGCCGAGCCCGGCCCGGCCGCCGTGGCGGAGCGGTCCTACCTCGACACGGCCAGGACGGACGCGACCATCGCCGCGTGGCTCGCCGCCGAGCCCACCCCGTCCCACGTCGCCCCGGACGCGACCCGGACGCCCGCCCCGCCCGCGGAGGCGGCGCCCCCCGAGGCCGTCCCCGCCCCCGCGCAACCGGCCGTCCCCGCCCCCGCGCGACTGGCCGACCCCGGCCACACGCAACTGGCCGTCCCCGCCCCCGCGCGACTGGCCGACCCCGGCCACACGCAACTGGCCGACCCCGGCCACGGGCGGCCCGACGAGACCGCCCCCGCGCGACCGGACGAGGCCGGCCACGCGTCGACAGCGGCCAGCACCGCGTTGACGTCCGCCGGCACCGCAGCCGGTGGGTCGCGGGAACGCGGCGGGCACGTGTCGGCCGCGGACAACTGGGCAGCGGGGTTCACACCGGCCAACCAGACGGAGTCCGCGCTGCTGCTGGCGGCGGAGGAGAACAACACCGACCAGTTCCTGTCCACGCTGCTGCTGGCGCGCGTCGTCGTGCCGGTGCCCGTGGGTACGTCGCCGCACATGCTGCCGGCCGACCCGGCGTTCCCGTGGCAGTTGGAGGAGCTCGACGGCGAGACGTTCATCTCCGTGTTCACCTCGCCGGAGCGGCTGACCGAGCACATGCGCGGCCGGCTGGGTGCCGAGACCGCGTCGCTGAGCTTCCGGTTCGTGCAACTCATCGGGGCGTGGCCCGACGCGGAGATCGCGTTCGCGGTCAACCCGGGCACGCCCGTCGGGGCGACCCTGCCGGGCAGTCAGATCGTCGCCCTCGCCTCGTGGGCGACCGACGTGGGCCTGCGCGCGGAACCGGCCGGCGAGGTCGTCCTCGCCAACCCGGCGCCGGCCGGGCCGGCCAGCGCGTCCATCATGGGCCCGACGCAGCGCGACCGCCTCACGGTGATGCAGAAGCCGATCCCGGCCAGTCAGGTGCCCATCTACCTGGAGCGCGGGTACGACCGTGTGCACGGGTTCGTCAACCGGCTCACCGAGGTCGACCACCTGACCACCCCGCGCCAGCTCTACACCACGCTGGGTCTCGGCTACCCGGGATCGGAGATCCGCCCGGACGACCGGGAGGTGTACGTCCTGCGCTGGGTGGCGCACCGGGGTGACCTGTACCGCATCCCGTACGGCGGCCCGCACGAGGCAGCCATGCGCGCCATGCAGGGCTGGGTCATTGAGCGGCCGCCGTTCCGGGGCAACGGGTTCGCGCCCGGCGACGGCGAGGTCATCGCCGAGTTCAAGGTCGACAGCGTCCGGCTGCCGCATGGCGCGACGCTGTGGCGGCTGGACACCGACGGTGCCTCGACCCTGGTCGCGACCTTCGACGCGGACGGGCCGCGGTGGCGGCGGGCGGGTGAATGACCGTGCGTGACGGCTACGTGGCCACGTGGCAGGGCAAGGAGTACGAGGTCAGCCCGGACGGCGACGAGATGCGCCTGTACGCGACCGAGCCGGAGAAGGGCTTCGCCCCCGTGCGCGTCGGACGGTACCTGCGCATCGTCCTCGCCAAGGACGTCACCGACTTCGCGTACGTGCGTACCACGTGCCGCTGGCGGGGCGAGCCGTTCATCGTGCTCGCCGAGCAGGAGGGCTGGCTGCGGGTGGAGTACACCGGTGGCAAGTACCCGGTGGCCCAGGCGCTCGGCCTGGAGGAGTTCGACTTCGGCGTCTACCAGGGGTGGGCGCCGGCCAGCGAGGTTACCGACGTGCGCGAGCAGCGCGTGTGACGGTGCGTGTCCGCGCTCCGGCGCGGTCGTTGAAACCAGCGTGCCGTGGGGGATTCTGTCCGAACTTGCCCTTTTCGTCTTCCGGCTGCTGCCACGCCGCCCGCGGCGCTGGCTGCGCGAGCAGTTCTCCCGCCAGCGGCAGCAGTGGATCGTCCGTCAGGTCTTCCGACAGCGACGCGCCCGCCGCTCGCCGGTCGGCGCGACGCGGCGGTGCTGGGAGGGCGGCCTTCCGGTCTCGGCCCGGGTGGTCACGGACGTGTCCCCGATCGAGCTGCGCCGCCGCACGTTCGACGAGGTCACGGCCGTCCTCGACGCGGCCGGGGTGACCTGGTTCGGCGTGCCGAACGACGACCTGCGCAGCGTGGTCGCCGTGCGCAGCCCGCAACCGCTGAAACTGCTGCGCGTGCTCGGCGAGGCGCCGGAGCTCGCGGGCGCCACCGTCGAGGCGATCCACCCGCCGCGCCGGTCGAGGCGCCGCTTCGGCCGCCTGCGTGCCCGTCCCGACCGGCCTGCCGGCCGGGACGCGGGCGCCGCCCTGGCCGCCGCCGTGGGGCCCGAGCCGATGGCCGCCCCGCGGGGGCGGTCGGCGGGCCCGTTGGCGGCCGTCCTCAGCTACCTGGGCTTCGGGCGCGCGGCCGGCCGGATCATCGGCGCGCGGGTGTACTTCCCGGCCACCGACCCGACCGGTTCGTGGCTGCTCGGCGCCGCGTACGCCTGCGAGATCGAGTTCTGGGGCCGCGACGAGACGCGGCTGCTCGCGCCCCGGCCCAACCCGATGGGCACCACGCTGCCGATCACCGACCAGACCGTGGTGGCACCCGAGTGGGTTCTCAACGGTCACGTGCCGACGTCGCCGCAGGCGCCGAAGGTACGCACCCGCGCCGCGCTGGCCCGCATCCCGGTCGACCGGATCACCTTCCCGATCGACGCCGTCTACACCTGGGTCGACGGCGCGGATCCGGACTGGCAGGAGCGCAAGGCGGTCGCCCTGGCCGGCCTGAGCAGCGGCCTGCTGCACTCGTCGGCGGCGGGGGAGTCGCGCTTCACCGACCACGGCGAGCTGCGCTACTCGCTGCGCTCGCTGAGCTACTTCGCGCCGTGGCTGCGCCGCATCTACCTCGTCACGGACGGCCAGCTGCCGGAGTGGCTGGACCAATCGCATCCCGCCATCACCGTCGTCGGTCACCGTGAGATCTTCGGGAGTACGGGCATCCTGCCCACGTTCAACTCCCACGCGATCGAAGCGCGCCTGCACCGCATCGCCGGGCTGGCCGAGCACGTCATCTACCTCAACGACGACATGTTCCTGGGCCGCCACGTCGCGCCGACCACGTTCTTCCACGCCAACGGGGTGGCGAAGTTCTTCCCCGGCGCCGGGCACGTGGGGCTCGGGCCGGCCAGCGCGCAGGACCCGCCCGCCGACGCGGCCGGCAAGAACAACGCGGAGGTCATCGCGCAGCGCTTCGGCCGTACGGTCAGCGGCCGGCTGCGCCGCGTGCCGTACCCGCTGCAGCGCAGCGTGCTGGAGGAGATCGAGGCGCTCGTGCCCGACCCGGTGCGGGCCACGGCCGCGCACCCGTTCCGCCACCCGCAGGACCTGGCCATCCCGTCCGCGTTGCAGCACTACTGGGCGTTCCTCAACGGCCGGGCCGTGCCGGGCCAGATCGCCGACGGGTACGCCGACATCGCCGACCCGTACACGCCCGTGCTGCTGGCCCGCTGGTTGCGCCGGCGGGACCGGGACGTGTTCTGCCTGGACGACACGGGCGCGGACCCGTCGGGCATCGTCCAGCAGGAGCAGATGCTGGCCGACTTCCTGGAGGCGTACTTCCCCTTCCCGGCCCCGTTCGAGCGCCTGCCCGACGGCCCTGAGCGCCGCACCCGCCCGGAGGTGGAACCGGCCGGGCCGTCCCCGATCCCCGGCACCCGCCGCGCGGTCGTCTACGACCGCCCACCCCGCCTCGACCGCCCGGAGCCCCAGCCGGCCGACGACACCCTTTTCTAGGCTCCGGGTTATGGATCCTTTGGCCGGTATAACGACCCGTTGAATCCATAACCCCGCCGGGGGAATGGCGGGTGGCCGTCAGGGTTCGCGGGCCCAGCGGATGATCTCCTTGCTCACCTCGGCGGGGGCCTCCTGGTGGAGGAAGTGGCCGACGCCGTCGAGCAGGCGCCACTCGTACGGCTCGGTGACGTAGCGGCCCGAGCCGGCCGCCGTCGCGGGGAGGGTGGCGCCGTCGATGCTGCCGTGCAACTGGAGCGTGGGGGCCACGATCGGCAGGCGTAGCTGCCGGCGGAAGCGGTGCCCGTGCAGGCGCAGGACGCTGCGGAACGCCCAGCGGTAGGCCTCCAGGGCGCAGAACGCCGCCTGCGGGATGCGCATGGCCGTGCGGCAGGCGCGGTCGTACTCGGTGAACGCCTCCGTCCGCAGCCACGCGGGACCGCTCCACCGGCGCAGGTACTCGGTCACCGCCTGCGCGTCGTGGCGGGTGAGCGCGTGCTCGTACCGGGGGATCTGAAACTTGAGGGCGGGCAGCGCGGCGGTGAACTGACCTCGGACGTCCGTGAGGAGCGCGGCGCGCACGCGCAGCGGGTGCGGCGCCGACAGCACGACGAGGCGGCGGACGGACTTGTGATGGAACGCGGCCGTGGTCCAGGCGAGCAGGCCGCCGAAGCCGGCGCCGACGAGGACGGCGTCGCGCTCGCCCAGCGCCCGGATGAGGCCGGTGACGTCGCCGGCCAGCGTATACCCGTCGTACCCGCGCGGTGGTTTGTCGGAGGCGCCGTAGCCGCGCAGGTCGAGGGCGACCGCGCGGTAGCCGGCGTCCGCCACGGCGGTGAGCTGGTGGTGCCACGCCCACCAGAACTCCGGGAACCCGTGCAGGAACAGCACGAGCGGGCCCTCGCCGACCTCGGCGACGTGGAAGCGGCTGCCATTGGCGTTGATGAAGCGGTGTTGCCAGGGGCCGTCGATGAGCACGCTCGACTCGTCCACCTGGTCGGGTTCCATGACGCTCAGCGTAAAGGTGAACGTGGCCGGCCATGCGGACGCATGGCCGGCCACGATGAGTGCGGTACTCCTAGCTGAACGTGACCTTCACCGTCATCAGGTTGATCAGGCCGTCGACATCGGTCGTGACCTTGATCTTGACCCCCTGTCCGGCCACCTTCACCGAGCTCAGCGGGTTCGCCGCCGACCAGTACCGGTTCGGGTCGCTGTCGTCGAAGGTCGGGATCGCCGGCTGCGGCGGCACGGTGACCGCGGTGCCGTTGCGGTGGAACGTCACCTTGTCGGTCTTGTGCAGGCCGAACGTGGCGTCCCACGGCTGGCGGCGGTTGCCGAGCTTCACGCCGTCCGGGAAGGTGACCGGCGCGGGCCGTGCGTCGACCGGCAGGACGAGACCGCCACCCGGATGCAGGATCGTGTTGTTGTCCTCGAAGCTGTAGTCGACGTACCAGACGAGCAGGCCGTTCTGGTACGGGAACCGCTCCACGAAGTCCGGCTTGGTGTTCAGCCAGCCGAAGTTGTACGGGCCCGTCTTCAGCGTCTGGTCGTAACCGACGTACTGCCGGTTCTCCGCGATGTAGAAGTTGGGCACGTCCGTCTGGACCGTGTAGCCCGGCATCTGGGTGAAGCCGGACGCGGTCCACAGGGCCGACGCGTCATCCGGGTCGGTCGTCGTGGTGCCGTTGATCGTGATGGCGGTCTGGTCCAGGAACGGCCCGGCGAAATGCACGCCGCCGTCGGTCGCGTACCGGTACCGGAAGGTGATGGTCTGCCCGGCGTACGCCGACAGGTCGTAGGTCAGGTCGACCCAGTCGGTCGTCCCGTCCGCGTCCGGGTCGGACTGCCCGTCAACCGGCTCGCCCAGCTGGGTCCATGTGCTCGACCCGGCGGTCTGGACCTCGGCGTACAGGAAGTCGTACCCGGCCTCGATCTCGTACCACGCCTTGCTGGTCAGCGACGCGGTGCCGCCGGCCGGGATCGTGATCTGGCGGCTCAGCGTGTTGTTGAGCCCGTCGGCGCTGCCGCCCCACCATTCCAGCTCGCCGGCGTACGGCTCGTTGTAGGTGGTGGTGATCTCCTTGCCCGGCAGGTTGACGACGACGGCCTGCGGTAGGACGCCGGAGGTGTCGCCGGCCGCGCCGAGCGTGACCGTCTTGCCCTTGCCGTAGTCGACCGTCTTGAAGTCGAGCCAGCCCAGGAACAGCTTCTCCCAGGGACCCATGTAGCCCGGCGTGGAGCCGATGTCCTGCTTGCCCTTGTTCAGCCACGAGCCCGCCGACATGAGGGTCCAGAAGCCGGTGCCGTTGTCGCCGCCCGCGGTGTCATACAGGTCGGGCAGGCCCAGGTCGTGGCCGTACTCGTGGGTGAAGACGCCGAGGCCGCCGTTCTCCGGCTCGGTGGTGTAGTCACCGATCCAGATGCCCGAGTTGCCGATCGGCACGCCGCCCAGCAGGTTGCCCGCCGGACCCTGGGAGCCGTAGCCGTCCGGGTAGGTGTACCAGCGGTGGGACCAGATCGCGTCCTCGCCCTGCGCACCGCCCCCGGCCTCCTCGCCCTCCCCGGCGTGGATCGCCTGGAAGTGGTCGATGTAGCCGTCCGGCTCGTTGAAGTTGCCGTCACCGTCGAAGTCGTAACGGTCCCAGATGTCGAACTGCTTGAGGTACGTGGCGATCTCGGCGTTGGACTTGCCGGCCGCGATCTGCGCGTCGTACCACGCCTTCGCGGTGTCGGCGACGAAGGGCCAGTACCCGGCGGCGTCGCTGGGCAGCTCGTTGCTGCCGTACGTCGCCTCGTTGTAGGGCACCTTCACCCAGTCGCTGACGTCGCCGCCGACCGTGTAACGACCGCTCGACTGCTTGAGGTAGAAGTCGTACATCGACTCCTTCTTCTTGCTGAAGAGCAGGTCCTTGTAATAAGCCTGGCTGAAGTCGGAGGTCCAGATGGTCGTGTTGTCGTCCGTGGCCGAGCCGTCGTAGACGCGGTCCGGTTGGGGGATCTGGTTGTGCAGCGGGCCGGGGTCACCGCCCGAGACCGGCTTGGTCTGGTTGCCGAACTCGACGAGGATCGTGAAGATCGGGTCGGTCTTGGGCTTGCGCTTCCACTCGACCCACTTGTTGCCGGCAAGCCGGATGACCTCGGAGCCGTGGCGCTCGATGGGCGTCGCCTTACCGGAGACCAGTTGGGCGACAGCCTCCTTACGCATCGCCTCCGCGCGCTCCTGAAGCGGGCTGGACAGGTTGTCCGCCCGGTTCTTGATCGCGTTCTCGGTCGGCGCGATCCTTCCCGGGCCGGCCTGCGGCGCCGCGGTCGCGGAGCCGGTGCTCAGGCTGGACACCAGAACGCCGGCGGTCAAGCCGGCGAGTACGGCGGTCGTACGCCTCTTCAAGGGTCCTCCCTTTTCCCTTGTGGCTGCCGCCGGGGCACGGCCGCACGCGGGCGGGATCTGCCGCATGTGATGTCGCATGTGGACGGTCCCCGGCGCTGGGCGGTGGCCGATCGGCGGACCGCCCATGGTGCTTCCGACACACTGGCAGACCTGAACGACCTATGTCACTGCCATGAGGAGAAATTTTTCTATGTGCTTGCCGACTGAGCGCCCCCGTAACGTGGGAAAAGTCGGGAATATAGGTTTCCCACAACAGCACTAAGGCCGGAAATGCTGCGTAAGCATCTCCGGCCCTAGTGAGGTAAGGAGGGGGTCTACTCCTCCGACGCGGCGGGCTTCTGCAGACCCGCGGAGATCAGATCCATGACCGACGAGTCCTGCAGCGTCGTCACGTCGCCGAGCGAGCGGTTCTCCGCCACGTCACGCAACAGCCGCCGCATGATCTTGCCCGAGCGGGTCTTCGGCAGCTCCGGCACCAGCATGATCTGCCGGGGCTTCGCGATCGGCCCGAGCGTCTTGGCGACGTGGTTGCGCAGGTCGCCCACCAGCTCCTCGCTGGCGTCCGCGGTGCCGCGCAGGATCACGAACGCGACGATCGCCTGGCCGGTCGTCGGGTCGGTGGCGCCCACCACCGCCGCCTCGGCGACCTTCGGGTGCGACACCAGCGCCGACTCCACCTCGGTCGTCGAGATGTTGTGGCCGCTGACCAGCATCACGTCGTCGACCCGGCCCAGCAGCCACAGGTCGCCGTCCTCGTCGCGCTTGGCGCCGTCGCCCGCGAAGTACATCCCGTCGAAGCGCGACCAGTACGTGTCGAGGAACCGCTGGTCATCGCCCCACACCGTGCGCAGCATGGACGGCCACGGCTCGCGGAGCACCAGGTACCCGCCGCCGCCCGGCGGCACGCTGGTCGCGGTGTCGTCGACCACGTCCGCGCTGATGCCCGGCAGCGGGCGCATCGCGGAGCCCGGCTTCGCCTCGGTCACGCCCGGCAGCGGGGAGATCATGATCGCGCCGGTCTCGGTCTGCCACCACGTGTCCACGACCGGGCACTCGCCGCGGCCGATCTGCTCCCGGTACCAGATCCACGCCTCCGGGTTGATCGGCTCGCCCACCGAGCCCAGCAGCCGCAGCGACGACAGGTCGAACTGGGCCGGAATGTCGTCGCCCCACTTCATCATCGTGCGGATCAGCGTCGGCGCCGTGTACAGGATCGTCACGCCGTACTTCTCGACGATCTCCCACAGGCGACCCTTGTGCGGGGTGTCCGGCGTGCCCTCGTACATGATCTGGGTCGCGCCGTTGGACAGCGGGCCGTAGACGATGTAGCTGTGCCCGGTCACCCAGCCGATGTCGGCCGTGCACCAGTACACGTCCGTGTCCGGCTTGAGGTCGAACACGGCGTGGTGCGTGTACGACGTCTGGGTCAGGTAGCCGCCCGTGGTGTGCAGGATGCCCTTCGGCTTCGCGGTCGTACCGGACGTGTAGAGGATGAACAGCGGGTGCTCGGCGTCGAACGCCTGCGCCTCGTGCTCGGCCGACGCGGCGTCCACCACGTCGTGCCACCACACGTCCTTGTCACCCCAGGCGACCTCCTCGCCCGTACGCCGCACCACGAGCACCTTCTCGATGCTCGGGCAGCGGGCCACCGCCTCGTCCACGGTGGGCTTGAGGGCGGACGGCTTGCCCCGCCGGTACCCGCCGTCCGCGGTGATGACCAGCTTCGCGTCCGCGTCCTGGATGCGGCCCGACAGCGCGTCGGCCGAGAAGCCGCCGAACACGACGCTGTGCGTGGCGCCCACCCGGGCACACGCCAGCATCGCCACGGCCGCCTCCGGGATCATCGGCATGTAGATGGCGACCCGGTCACCCGCCCCGACACCCAGCTCCGTGAGCGCGTTGGCCGCCTTGCACACGTCGCGGTGCAGGTCGGCGTACGTGATCGTGCGGGTGTCGCCCGGCTCGCCCTCCCAGTGGATGGCCACCTTGTCCCCGTTGCCGGCCAGCACGTGCCGGTCGAGGCAGTTGTAGGCGATGTTGAGCTGCCCGCCCACGAACCACTTGGCGAACGGCGGGTTCGACCAGTCCAGCACCTGGTCCCACGGCTTGTGCCAGTGCAGGCGCTCGGCCTGCCTGGCCCAGAACGCGAGCCGGTCGGCGTCCGCCTCCTCGTACGCCTCGGCGGTCACGTTGGCCTGCGCGGCCAGCTCGGCCGGGGGCGCGAACCGCCGGTTCTCCTGGAGGAGGTTCGCCAGGGTCTCGTTCACCTGACCACCTCACTTCGTACGCTCATGCCGCCGCTCCTTCGCGGGTATGTATACGGGACGTCGTCAGAGCCAGGCGCGGCCCTGTGATTCGCAGGCTAGTACTCCGCGCAATTACGCCGCGACCTGCGGCCGAACCCGGGTGCGCTGAGTTGTCGGCTGGCTGCGCCGATAGGCTGGCTTCCCGTGACAAGCCCGCTGGCGCCCCTGCTCGACCTGCCCGACGTCGCCGAGGCCGGTGAACGGGCGCGCGAGGCCGTCGACGCCGCGCTGCGCCACCGCGCGCTGCGCCGGCAGGGCGGACCACTCGCGGCCGAGGTCGGCCTGCGGTCCGCGTGGGCCAGCGCCGCGTTGGAGGACCACGAGTACGGGCTGGAAGCGCTGCGGTCGGGCACGGTCACCGACCCGGTCGCGCAGGGGGCGCTGCGGCTGTCCGCGGCCCTGGACGGGCTGGCGCCCCGGTGGACGCAGGCGCCCCGCCAGGTGTTGGCGCGGTTGCACGTACTCGCCGCCTCGGGGTCGACCGACGCGGACCTGTTGGGGCGCCCGGACCTGGACGCCGACGGCATGGGCCGACTCGACACCCTCCTGGCTCTGCTTACCTCTAGTAAGCGGGGCGCGCCCGCGTGGCTGACGGCGGCCGTCGTGCACGGGGAACTGCTCGCCCTGCGACCCTTTCCGGGGCCGAACGGGCTGGTCGCGCGTGCCGCCGCGCGACTGACCATGATCTCCGGCGGGCTGGACCCGCGCGGCCTGCTCGCCCCCGAGGTGGGCCACCTGGAGCGCCAGCCGGAGTACGTCGGCTGCGCGAACTCTTTCGCCACCGGTACGCCCGACGGGGTGCGCGCCTGGCTGAAGCACTGCGCGGCCGCCACCGAGCTGGCGGCGGCCGCGCTCACCGAGATCGGTGACCAGTTGCTGAGCTGACCTACTGGTGCTGGATCGGGCTCTGCGGCGACCAGGCCTGCGGCTGCTGCGGCGGGTAGCCCGGCTGGCCGCCCTGCGGCTGACCGCCGTAGGGCGCGGCGCTCGGGGCCTGGCCGCCGTAAGGTCCGGCGCTCGGGGCCTGGCCCGCGTAGGGCGCGGCGCCCGGGGCCTGGGTGCCGTAGGGCGAGCCGGGCGCGCCATAGGGCGGCGGAGCCGAAGCCGCGTGGTGCGGGGCGGCGCTTTGCGCCGGTCCCTCCTTGGCGCGCTTGATCATGGCGATGATGCCCTTGCCGGCCAGGATGAACGGCAGCACGGCGATGTAGAGATTGACGATGATCCTGCCGCCGAACAGCCAGACGTAGCCGGCCCAGGCCGCGACGCCGATGCCAGCGACGGCGCTGAAGATGCGCCAGCCGATCTTGTTGCCGGGTAGGAAGCTCGTGATGAAGAGAAGAATTCCGCCGATCATGTAGATCGGCAGGATGACGTTCATGGCCTCTTCGCTGAGCTCGATGGCATGGTTCACGATGTGCTCCGGGGTGGTGGTATTGACAAACCGGAACACGATAGCCACGCGGGCCGGTGGCCCGCTGCCCCGTTCGTGGGCTGAGCTGGGAACGCGGTGACGGCGCCCCGCTGCGGAGGCGCCGCCAAAGCATGGTCCGTCGGGTTACCAGGCGTGCACCTCATCTTCGTTATCGGCGGGCCCGGTGAAGAGCGTCGCCGTAACGTGCCTACCCGCGGCTGGTCGCGCGTGGGTACCCGACGGCCATGCACGGAACGCTATGCGATGAGTTTTGACCTTCGGCTCGTCGCGGGCTCCGTACCACCTTTTCTACGCCCCCTCGGCGGCACGCGCCACCGCTGTGCCCGAAGTTGTGACAGCCCTTCACACTGTTCCGCACGTGGTTACCGGCGGGTGTGATCGGCGGGTGTTTTCGCTGGTAGTGGTCAGTTTCCGGTCGCCGTGAGCGCCGCGCGGGTGCGGCGGTGGCGGCCGTAGATGGCCAACCCGATCGCGACCCCCACGCCCACGGCGGCGGCCGCCGCGGCGACCGGCACGGCGGGCCGCTCACGCAGTCGGCGGGCCAGCGGGATCGGGTGCCGGAACTCCAGGATCGGCCAGTTCTTCTCCAGCGCGACGCGGCGCAGCGCGCGGTCGGGGTTGACCGCGCTCGGGTTGCCCACGCACTCCAGCAGGGGAACGTCGGAGATCGAGTCCGAGTACGCGTAACTGGCGGAGAGATCGTAGCCCCGGTCGGCGGCGAGCTTGCGGGCCGCGTCCGCCTTCGTCGGGCCGGCCGCGTAGTAGGCCACCTCGCCCGTGTACCGGCCGTCCGCCACGACCATGCGGGTCGCGATGACGTCCGTTATGCCAAGTTTCTCCACGATCGGGCGAACCATCTCCTCGCCCGACGTTGACACCACGATCACGTCGCGACCCGCCGACTGGTGGGTGGCGATGAGCGCGGCCGCCTCGGCATAGACGTACGGGTGAATGAGCTCTTCCAGCGCCTCGTGGACGATCTGGTTGACCTGGTCCACCCGCCAGCCCTTGCACAGTTCGGCGAGGTAGTCGCGGATGCGCGCCATCTGGCTCTCGTCGGCGCCGCCGACCCGGAACAGCAGCTGGGCGTACGCCGCCTTGACCATGTCCCGACGCGAAATCAGGCCGTCCCGGTAGAACGGGCGGCCGAACGCGAGAGCGCTCGACTTGGCCAGGATCGTCTTGTCCAAGTCGAAGAAGGCGGCACTACGGACCACGGCGGGCAAGTCTAGCCGCCACCCGCATATTGTGAAACGTCTTTCGGTCCGGCTCCTGTCCCGCGCGCTCGAAACGATCCGGATGGTGAAACATCGCCGTATACCCCTCAAAGGGTCTACGGGAGGAGGGGCCTCGACGCGCCGCCCTGTTTCGGGCATGCTTGTGTTTGCGACACCGATTCAGTTTCTGCAGCATCGTGTCGCAGGCTATCCCTTTCGCGTGGTTACGTGCGCACATCGCCCGCAACCGCGCGCCCAGATTGTCGGTGGCCGCACCCCCCGTGGCCACTGAGTGAGTCCGGCTCGACCCCCCCGGAGCCGAACTCATCCGACGACCCCCGTCACCCCCCGGACGGGGGTCGTCCCTTCTACCAGTCGCGCCTTCGCTCAGCTCAGGCCAGCTCGGCGTCGCATCCTTCAGGTCCGTGTCCGCCTCGACAGGCCTCGCGTCAGCCCGTCAAGCCTTGTCCAGGCCCATCCTGGTCCAGCGCTGGACTGCCAGCGCCCAGGAGGCTTTCTGGAACATGGCCGCCTTTCGGACAGCTTCCTCCCAGGTGAAAGCCTTGGCGCTGTGCCTGCTTTCACGCCCGTCGTGCGATGAGATCTCCAGACAGTATTCCGAGCCTCGTCCGATTTGCCCGGTCACCGTGTCGACCACTCGGGCGGCGGGCCTGAGGGTGACGCAGACGCGGTCGGCCGGAGGTTCCGGTTTGGCCGTTATCGCTGGCGAGCCGTCGAGTGGGCACAGATCCGCGCCGCCGGGCAGCTCGACTTCTTCCGGCAGAACAATCGTCCAGTGGTGGCCCAGTTCGCAGGTGAGTTCCCACCATACGTTCATGTGTTCCTTTTACGCGCAACCTTCGGACGCCAAGGTGCGCACTTTAGCGGTCACGCGCACACGGTGAAGCCGCCCGCGTGCGCACCTTGCCGGTCTGTGGCCCGTGCCCGCCCGCGCGCCGGGTGCCTACCAAGATTGGGTCTGCATCGCGAGCCATGAAACGGCGAGCGGTGGAAAGCGCGCGGTGAGCGGCACGACACCGGGCGCTATACCGGTACAAGAGGGATCTTTTGCCTGATGCGTTGCGACGGACGGGTTCCTAGACTGCCTGGCATGGTCGGGGTATCGGACGTTGAGAAGCGGGGGCGGCGCCGAGGTGAGCTGACGGTCGCGGCCGTGGCTCGGATGGCGGGTGTCTCCGCGCCCACGGTGTCCAAAGTGCTCAACGGGCGGGCCGGCGTCGCGCCGCAGACCCGCCAGCGGGTCGAGGAGGTGCTACGCGAGCACGGCTACCGGCGCCCGGACGCGGTCAGTTCCGTCGCCATGCTGGAAGTCGTCTTCCACGCTCTGGAGAACCAGATCGCCATCGAGATCATGCGGGGCGTCGAGCGGGTGGCCCGCGAACACGAGCTGGCTGTCGGGTTCAGCGAGATGCGCGGGCGCGAGTTCGCGGGGCGTACGTGGCTGGAGCAGGTGCTCGCCCGCCGGCCCGCGGGGATCATCGCCGTGTTCGCGGAGAGCACCCCGGAGCAGTACGCGAAGCTCGCCGCCTCCGCGATCCCCGTGGTGGCGCTGGACCCGACCGGGGAGCCGCTGCACACGACGCCGTCCGTCGGGGCCACGAACTGGAGCGGCGGCGTGGCCGCCACCCGCCACCTGATCGAACTCGGCCACACCCGGATCGCGACGATCACCGGGCCGCTGGACTACCTGTGCGCCCGGGCGCGGCTGGACGGGTTCCGCGCCGCGATGGACGCGGCGAACCTGTCGATCGGGGCGGACATGCTGCGTACGGGGCAGTTCGACGTGACGACCGGGCTGGTGGAGGGGCGGGCGCTGCTCGGCCTGCGCAACCGGCCGACGGCCGTGGTGTGCGGCAACGACCTGCAGGCCCTGGGCGTGTACGAGGCCGCCCGGCAGGCGGGCCTGAGCATCCCGCACGACCTCAGCGTCGTGGGTTTCGACGATCTCGCGTACGCCCGGTGGTGCGGTCCCACGTTGACGACCGTGCGACAGCCGTTCGAGGACATGGGCGAGACCGCCGCGCGGGTGGTGTTGGGGTTGGCGGCCGGCGACTGCCCGGCGAACCCGCGGGTGGAACTGGCCACGTCCCTCATCGCCCGGGAGAGCACGGCCGCGCCCCCGGCGTGACCGTTTGAAAGTTCACATCGGCGGGCGGCGGCTTATCCGCTGGTCGCGGCCGAAGTATCGCAAGTTAGGCCGTACTCACGTGGTTTGTTGTTCCGGCGGCTCCTAGCGTCTTCCTTCGAAAGATATCGGTCGATATTCCGAAATCGTTCGGCGACCCCCCGGAGGAAAAGGCATGAGAGTCAGGATCAGGGCGCTCGCCGTGACGGCCGCGGCGACCCTCGCGGTCGCGGCCGGCGTCGCGGTCGCGCAGCAGCCGGCCTCGGCAGCCACGCTGCAGCAGATCACGAACTTCGGCAACAACCCCACCAACCTCGGTTTCCACCTGTACGTGCCGGACCGCGTCACCGCGCGGCCCGCCATCCTCGTGGCCGTGCACTACTGCACCGGCAGCGGGCCGGCGTTCTACTCCGGCTCGCAGTTCGCGTCGCTCGCCGACCAGTACGGGTTCATCGTTATCTATCCGTCCGCGACGCGCAGCGGCCAGTGCTTCGACGTGTCCTCGCCGGGCGCCCTGTCGCGCAACAACACCAGCGACCCCGCCGGTATCAAGTCGATGATCGACTGGACGGTGTCCCGCTACAGCGCCGACACCAGCCGCATCTACGTCACCGGCGCCAGCTCCGGCGCGATGATGACGAACGTCCTGCTCGGCGTCTACCCGGACGTGTTCAAGGCGGGCGCGGCGTTCTCGGGCGTCCCGTTCGGGTGCTTCGCCACCACGGACGGTTCGATGTGGAACAGCCAGTGCTCGTCCGGCCAGCGCATCATGACCGCGCAGCAGTGGGGTGACCTGGTGCGCAACGCGTACCCGGGCTACACGGGCC
Source organism: Luedemannella helvata (assembly GCF_039528415.1). Taxonomy (NCBI): domain Bacteria; kingdom Bacillati; phylum Actinomycetota; class Actinomycetes; order Micromonosporales; family Micromonosporaceae; genus Luedemannella; species Luedemannella helvata. Next base: position 389,917 of record NZ_BAAALS010000001.1, on the reverse strand, counting down.
CGCGCCCGCGCATGCAGCTGTGGCACGGCGTGCTCGACACGACGCTGCACTACAACAACTTCGGCGAAGAGATCAAGCAGTGGACGAACGTCCTCGGCGTGAGCGGCACCCCCGTGCGCACGGACACCCCGCAGACCAACTGGACCCGCACCCGGTACGGCAACACGAGTGACCAGGCGCCCGTCGAGGCCATCAGCATCGCGGGCGTCGGGCACAGCCTGCCGATGTCCGGCCAGGCCGCCATGGCGATCCACTTCTTCGGCCTGGACGGCACGACCCCGGTCACGAGCGCCCCGGTGACCACCCGTGGCCCGGTCACCAGCGCCCCCGTCACGACCGGCGGCCCGGTCACCAGCGCGCCCGTCACCACGCGCGGTCCGGTGACCAGCGCCCCCGTCACGAGTGCGCCCGTCACGAGCGCTCCGGTCACCACCGGTGGCGGCGGCTCGTGCCAGGTCACGTACACGGTCAACGCCTGGAACACCGGCCTGACCGCGAACCTGTCCGTCACCAGCGCCACCGCCGTCAACGGCTGGAACGTGGCGTTCACGCTGCCCAGCGGCCAGACCATCACCCAGGCCTGGAACGCGACCATCTCGCCGACGTCCGGCGCGGTGACCGCCCGCAACGTCAGCTACAACGCGACCATCCCGGCCGGCGGCTCGCAGAGCTTCGGCTTCAACGCCAACCACACCGGCAACGCCGGCAAGCCGACCTCGTTCACCCTGAACGGCGCCGCCTGCACGGTGGTGTAACCCGCACGCAAGGCCAATACCCCACGTCTCGTACGCCCGTACGAGACGTGGGGTATTGTCGTTATGTGGCGCACCTGGTCTACCAGCCGTCGATCCTTGATGACCTGGGGCTGGACAACACGAGCGGACCGCCGGGGGGCGTCGGCCCGCTCGCCGGACACGTGCGCCGGCACCGGTTGACCCGGGGCGCCTGGGTCGACCACCTGCCCGGCTGGGTGCACGGCTCCGACGCCGTGCTGGACACCCTGCTCACCGAGGTCGACTGGCGCGCCGAGCGCCGCCAGATGTACGACAACGAGGTCGACGTGCCGCGCCTGCTGCGCTGGTACGGCCCCGGGGAGCCGCTGCCGCACCCGACGCTGGCGCGCATCCGCGACCTGCTCAACGCCCACTACCGCGCCGAGCTGGGCGAGGAGTTCGTCACCGCCGGCATGTGCCTCTACCGCGACGGGCGCGACAGCGTCGCCTGGCACGGCGACACGATCGGCCGCGGTTCGCACAGCGACACCATGGTCGCGATCGTGTCGTTCGGCTCGGCCCGCGCGCTGCTGCTGCGCCCGCGCGCCGGCACGACCGGCGAGTCCGCGACGCTGAGGTTCGCGCTCGGCCACGGCGACCTCATCGTCATGGGCGGCTCCTGCCAGCGCACCTGGGAGCACGCCGTGCCGAAGACGAGCAGGCCGGTCGGTCCCCGGGTGAGCGTGCAGTTCCGCCCGGTCAACGTGGCGTGACACCCAGGGCGGCCGCCAGGGTGTCGAACAGGTCCGTCTGGTCGGTCAGCCCGAGCACCCGGTAGGCCTGCGGGCCCTGGGCGGCGATGCGCACCTGCGTACCGGTGTGGTCCTGCGACCGGCCGGCGAGGTTCGTGGCGTAGTGCACCACCATGGGCGCCCCCTCGACCGTACGCAGGGTGAGGATCGCCCCCGGGCTGTGGTGCTCGGCGGTCTGCGGGTACTCGATGATCTGGCTGCTGTGGCCGTGATCGGCGGTGACCACGACGAGGGTGTCGGGGTGGTGGCGCGCGTAGTCGAGCGCCACCGAGACCGCCCGGTCGAACTCGATGGTCTCGCCGATCTGCCCGCACGGGTTCGCCGCGTGGTCCTGTTTGTCGATCGACCCGCCCTCGACCTGCAGGAAGAAGCCCTTGTCGCTCTCGAGGAGCCCGATCGCCCGTGCGGTCAGGTCGGCCAGGCGCGGCTGGCGCTCGTCGCGCTTGGCCGGTGAGCACGCGACCGGCTCGGTGTTCGCCGGGTACGGCGCGGCGCGCGGCCCGGTCCACACCAGGTCCAGGGTGCCGTCGGCGAACAGGCCGAGCACCTTGCCGCCGCTCGTGGCCGCCAGCCCGGCGGCGTCGGTCACCACGGCGTACCCGCCGGCGCGCGCCTCGTCGGCGACCGTCCGGCCGGCGTACGGCCCCGCCCGCACGACCTGGTCGAAGCGCTGCCGCCCGCCGCCGAGCAGCACATCGGCGCCGGAGTGGACCGTCTGCTCCGCGATCGACCCCGCGCCCCCGTTGGCGCGGTCGTTGGTCGGGCAGGCGGCCATGTCGCCCGGGCCCGCGCAGCCGCGGTCGGTGACGTGCGCGGCGAGGGCGGCCGGCGTCGCGTCCGTCAGTTCGGCGGTGGTGACACTGCCGGTGCGGTAGCCCGCCTTCGCCGCGAGTTCGAGGATCGTCGGCTGCGGCCGCCCGTCCGGCGTCACGCTGATGGCGCCGTTGTAGGTCTTGTGCCCGGTCGCCCAGCCGGTCGCGGACGCCGCCGAGTCGGTCACGTAGACGGGCCGGTTCTCGCGGTCCACCGCGTACGTCGTGTACGACCCGGTCAGCGGCAGCGTGTCGAGCGCCAGGCGGCCCGCCGCGCCGACGGTGTAGTTGCGCGCGATGGTGATCTCCGAGTCGCCCATCCCGTCGCCGACGAGCAGGATCACGTTGCGGGCCCGCTTGTCGATCACCGCGCGCCGAAGGTCGTCGGCGGCCGGGGCGCCGGCGCTAGTGGCGGCGTCGGCACCAGCGCTATCGCCGTCGCTGCCGGCCGGCCAGGCCACGACGACGATCACCGCCGCCACGACCAGGGTCACCGCCGCGAGGACCACCGCAAGCCGCCAAGCTGGCCAGGTACGCATAACCGCAGCATGCCCGAAGTCGGCGCTATCGCACGGTAGGGTCGCCCGGTGAGTGCCGACGTTGTGGTGACCCGGGCGACGCGCGCCGACCGGGACCGGGTCGTGGCGACCGTCGTGGCGGCGTTCGCGACCGATCCTGCGTTCCGCTTTTTCTTCCCCGCCGACGAGACCTACGCCGACCAGGCCACGGTGTTCGCGCGGTACCTGTTCGACAAGCGGGTCGACCTCGGCACGGTGTGGATTGTGGACGGTGGGGCGTCGGTCGCCATGTGGCAGGCGTCGACGGCCGAGACCCCCGGGCTCTCCCTGGACCTCCCGGACGACGCGCTCGCCCGCATCGAGGCGGCCGATGTCGAGGTCCACGCGCTGCTGCCCGGTACCCCGTACTTCTATCTGGGCATCCTGGCCACGCACCCGCACGCCGCCGGACGGCGCTGGGGTCGCGCGGTCATGGCGGCCGGCCTCGCGGCCGCCGCCGACCTCGGCCTGCCCGCCTACCTGGAGACCACCACCCCCGCCAACGTCGCGCTCTACGAGCGCGCCGGCTGGCGGGTGACGGGCACGGCGCAGGCCGGCCCGCTGCCGCTGTGGGTCCTGTCGCACCGGGGCGGCGCCTAAAACGGCGTGCGCTGCGTTGGCTCGAACCCCTACCGTGATCACGGGCATCACACGTCAGCGGCGCGCCGGCATCGCCGGATCGCGTTCCGCGCATCGACAATGTCCACCACTTTGGTACGGCCTGCAAAGCCGGGGTTCGAATCCCTTCCTCAACGGCGACCCCGCCCGGTCCACGTCCCTTGTGGACGCCGTCACGACAGCCCTGCGGGCTCGCGACCACGGTCGCGGACGCCCCCGCCGTCGTGCCGGGTGACCGGGCGGGGTCGTCCCCGGCACGGTCTGACGACAGGAGGCGACGCGAGATGGCGGTAGTTCGGGTCTTGGACTGGCAGCGGGTGCTGCTGTTCGTGGACGGGCGCCTCGAGCGCGTCCTGGAGCCGGGCCGGCACCGCTACCGGCGGCGCGGCGCCACGTTGGAGACCGTCGACACGCGCCGGCGGATCACGGCCGTGCCCGGGCAGGAGCTGCTCACCGCCGACGGCCTGTCGCTGCGCCTGTCGGCGCAGCTGAGCTGGCGGGTGGTCGACCCGGTCGCGTTCGTCACCGTCTCGACCGCGCCGGAACAGGAGCTGTACTCCGCGGCGCAGCTGGCACTGCGCGACCTGGTCGCCGGGGCCACCCTCGACGAACTGGTCACCGACCGCGGCCGGCTCGCCCTCGACGTGGCCGCCGTGAGCGCGCACGTCGACGGGCTCGGCATCGAGCTGCTCTCGGCGGCGGTACGGGATGTCATGCTCCCCGGCGAGCTGCGCCGCGCGGCCGTGGAGACCCTGCTCGCCCGCGAGCAGGGCAAGGCCGAGCTTGAGCGGGCCCGCGCCGAGGCGGCGTCGCTGCGCACCCTGGCCAACGCGGCCCGCGTGCTGGAGGAGCACCCGGCGCTGCTGCGGCTGCGCACCATCCAGTCGGCCGCGACCATCGTGCTGACCCCCGAGCCGGGCCAGGTCGCCGTCAAGGGCTGACACGCAGTGTTCACAAGCCCCTCGCGCCGCACGTCTGGCCTCATGCGTCCCCCGGTGGAAGCATGAGGCCAGATGTCGGACTGAGGGAAATGGTGGGTGAAATGCGACGCTCGCGCTGGGTCCTGGCCGTCCTGACGGCAACGACCCTGGCGGTGACCATGACCGCTCCGGCGGCCGTGGCCGCGAAGCCGAAGACCATCCCGATCCAACTGCTCGCCCTCAACGATTTCCACGGCAACCTCGAGCCGCCGCAGGGCTCGTCCGGGAGCATCACCGCGATCGACCCCAGCGGGGCGACCGTCGCCGTCCCGGCCGGCGGCGCGGCGTACCTGGCCACGCACCTGGCGCGGGCCCGCGCCACCAACCCGAACACCCTCACGGTCGCGGCCGGCGACCTGATCGGCGGGTCGCCGCTGCTGTCGGCCGCCTTCCGCGACGAGCCGTCCATCCTGGCCCTCAAGGCGATGGGCCTGGGCGACAGCTCCGTCGGCAACCACGAATTCGACGAGGGCAGTGCCGAACTCAAGCGCATCAACTGGGGCGGCTGCCACCCGGTGGACGGCTGCTTCGACCCGCCGCGCAGGTACCCCGGCGCCACGTTCTACCTCGCGGCGAACGTGCTGGAGAACAGGACGAAGCTGCCCGTCCTGCCGCCGGTGTCCGTCCGCAACGTCGGCGGGGCCAGGATCGGCTTCATCGGCATGACGCTGGAGGACACCCCGTCCGTGGTCACCGCCGCCGGCGTGGCCGGCCTGACGTTCCTCGACGAGGTACGCACCGCCAACCAGTACGCCAAGCTCCTGCGCGTCGCCGGCGTCGAGGCGATCGTCGTGCTCGTCCACGAGGGCGGCACCCCGGCCAGCCAGGTCTACGACTACGATTGCGACGCCAACGGCCCCGGCTCCGGCCTGACCGGCCCGATCGTCGACATCGCCAAGGGCCTCGACCCCAGCATCGACCTGGTGGTCTCGGCCCACACCCACCAGTCGTACGTCTGCACGATCCCCGACCCGGCCGGCAAGCCGCGGCTGGTGACCCAGGCGTCCGCGTTCGGCAAGCTCTACACCGACATCGACGCCGCGTACGACAGGCGGACCCGCGACTTCGTCCGTTCCTCGATCACGGCGAAGAACGTGATCGTCACCCGGGACGTCACCCCGGATCCGACGGTCGCCGGCATCGTCGCGAAATACCAGGGCCTCATCGGGCCGATCGCGAACCGGCCGGTGGGCTACATCGCCGGCACGATCCTCGGCCGGGGCGGCTCGACGCCCGAACGCCCGCTCGGCGACGTGATCGCCGACTCCCAGCTGGCGGCGACGTCCCCGGCGGCGACCGGTGGGGCCCAGCTCGCGCTGATGAACACCGGCGGCATCCGCGCCGACCTGGTGTACCCGGCGTCCGGCACCGAGGGAGACGGCGTGGTCACCTACGGGGAGGCGTTCGCCGTCCAGCCGTTCAACAACAACCTCGTGACGCTCGACTACACCGGCGCCCAGCTGCTCACGGTGCTCCAGCAGCAGTTCACGGGCGTCAACGCCGCCTCCCCGCGGTACCTGCAGATCTCCGCGAACGTGAAGTGGACCGCGGACCTCAGCAAAACCGGCGCCGACCGGGTCGTGGCCGACTCGATCACGATCGACGGCCAGCCGCTCGACCTGGCGGCGACCTACCGGGTGACCGTGAACAACTTTCTCGCCGGCGGCGGGGACGGCTACCTGGAGCTGGCGAACGGCACCAACCCGCTCGTCGGCCAGCTCGACATCGACGCGTTCGTGGCCTACCTGACGGCGAACACGTCCACGTCCAACCCCCTTACCCCACCCCCACTCACCCGCATCGCGTTCTTGTAGTTCTTGTTCGGTCGCGGAGATTGGCCTCAGGTACCAAAAGAGGCGCTGTATTGCGTACCTGAGGCCAATCTCCGCGAGGTGCCGACACCGCCCCCGGTTCCGGGGGAGTATGTGAAGGGGCGTTTAGGGGTAAATAGGGGCGGGTATGGCCCAGCTGACGATCACTGCTAGGGAGCGGGCGATGACGGAGCTGGAGATGCTGCTCGACGAGGTCTTCGTCGGGCAGGAGCGGCTGACCCGGGACGAACTGCGGCGCCGCGCGGTGGCTTCCAACGTCGGCTCGGAGACGGCGATGGCGATCGACGGCCTGCCGGAGGGCGAATACACCATCGACGAGGTCCAGGCCGTGATCTCCCTGGGGCGCGGGTTGCCCGCCGCCACCGACGGCGGCATCCCCGCCGAGCAGCTCGACGAGCTGGACCTGCGGCGCGAGCTGGAGCAGTTGCACCGCACCCGCAACGACACGTTCCTGCACGGGTCCGATCAGGCGCTGCAACGGCACACGGAGCGCACGGCCGAGCTGGAGGCGGAGTACCTGCGGCGGCACCCGGAGCGCGAGGTCGACGAGGACCGGCTCCGCTCGGGCGCCCGCAGCCGCGACGGCCAGCCGGCGTGATCAGACGGGAGTAACCGGGAGACGGGCCCCGCATCTGTGGGGCTCCGCGGTAGCGGGCCCTCCGTCGCCTGGCCCGCTACCGCGTCCCCGGTCGATCCTCGGGGGTCGTCTGGGCGGCGTGGACGCGGGCCTTGACCTGCTCCGAGGCCAGGTGACCGACCGCGACCTGCGCCTTGTTGCGCCACTTGCCCGTGACGACGCTGTCCTTGTCGGCCAGCATCGCCTCGATGCCCTCGCGCGCCACGTCCGTCGGGTCGTCCTTCGCCGCCTGCGCCACCGGGGTGTCCATCATCTCGGCCCGCGCGAAGAAATCCGTGTCGGTCGGGCCCGGCAACAGCGCCGTCACGGTCACCCCGCTGTCGCGCAGCTCGTACCGGATCGCCTCGGCGAAGGAGAACAGGAACGCCTTCGAGGCCGCGTACGTCGCGAAGTACGGGCCGGGGGCGGTCGCCGCGATGGAGGAGGTGAAGAGCACCCGCCCGCGCCCGCGCGCCACCATCGCCGGCAGCAGCAGCTTCGACAGGTGCACGGCCGAGCGCACGTTCAGGTCGACGACCCGCAGCTCCTCGGCGAGGTCGTTGTCGCGCACGAAGTCGCCGCTCACGCCGACCCCGGCGTTGATCGCCAGCACGTCGACGGGCCGGCCCAGCGCCAGCACCTCGTCGCGCAGCCGCTCGACGCCCTCCGGGGTGGCCAGGTCGGTCCGCACCGGCCGCGCCCCCTCGCCGAGCTGCCGCGCCGCCTCCTCGATCTGCTCCTCGTCGGCCGCCACGATCAGGTCGTACCCGCGCTCGGCCAGGTTCTGCGCGAGCGCGTAGCCGATGCCGGTCGACGCGCCCGTCACCACCGCCAGTCCGGTCCGCTGCTTCTCCATGCGTCCCGGTTGCCCACCGCGGCCACCGTTAAGCGATCAAGGGCCCGATAATTCAGAACGTGCCCCGGTAGAGCGAGCATCCTTCGCAGACCGTCGGTGGTCGCTGCCCGTGGCTCAGCTTCCGCCGAAATTCCTGGTACGCCGGACCGGCCCAGATCTCGGCGAACCCGGCCTCGTCCAGGCGCCCCAGCGCGACCCGGTCGTCGCCCATCACCATGCAGCACGGCTGCACCACGCCGGCGCTCGTGACATACGCGGACTCCCACGGCCACGTGCAGCCCGGCCTGCCCGGGGCGGCCTCGGCGGCCGGCGCCGGCGCGGGGGCCAGCCGGGGCAGCCGCAGCGTCAGGCCGGCCGCGTCGGCGGCGGCCAGGGCGGCGGCGAAGGACCGCTCCGCCAGCTCCAGGTCCGGGGCGGTCCACAGCGCCTGCTCCGCGGCGTACTCCCGGATCTCGCCGTAGGCGCCGGACGGGTCGGTGTCGTCGAAGGTGTGCGACAGGTTCTGCACCCGCAGCTCGCTCACGCCCACGCCGGCGAGCAGCCGCACCAGGTCGGGCAGCTGGGCGACGTTGCGGCGCATGGCGACGAACACCACCCGTACCCACGGGGTGTCGCTGCCCGCGTCCTGCTTGGCCGCCACGAGCCCGGCCAGGTTGCCCACCACCGTGTCGAAGGTGGCCCCGTCGCGGATCGCCTCGAAGGTCTCGGCGTCCGCGCCGTCGAGCGACACGTGCAGCCAGTCCAGGCCCGCGTCGATGAACTCCCGCGCCCGCTTCCTCGTGAGCAGGGTGGCGTTGGAGTTGAAGCCGACCCGCGCGCCGCGCCCGTGCGCGAGGCGCACCATGTCGAGCAGGTGCGGGGAGAGCAACGGCTCGCCCAGCCCTTGCAGGGTCAGCTGGCGCAGGCGCGGCAGGTCGGCCAGCAGCGCCCGGAACATGTCCATGCCCATCGCGCCGGTGAGCCGGTTGACCGGCGGTTTGTACCGCACCAGGCACATGGCGCAGCGCAGGTTGCAGGCCGAGGTGACCTCGACCTGCAGCGTGTCCGGCAGGGGCGGGATCAGTGGGTACACAGCCGCTGCCTCTACCCCTGGCCCGGTGAACCAACCGCGCTTCGATCTGCCTAATAAGCACTAAACCGCCGCATACCTGCCGGTGTAGCGGGTCGGGCGTTGGGTAAGAGTCCAGCCATGCCGGTACCTCTTGACGAAGGGTTGCTCGAGACGCTCGTGCGCACCGCCTCGCTGCTCAAGCAGGCGGACATCCCGTTCGCGCTCATGGGCGGTTTCGCCGTGTACGCCCACGGCGGCACCTCCAGCGACCACGACGTGGACTTCGCGCTGCGCGAGCAGGACATTCCCCGGGCCCTGGAGGCGCTGACGGCCGCGGGCTTCCGTGCGGAGGAACCCCCCGAGGACTGGCTGACCAAGGTCTTCGACGGCGACCGCATGGTCGACCTCATCTACCGGCCCGTGGAGCGGCCCGTCACCGACGAGACCCTGGCCGACGCGGTCGACCGCCCGGTGGCCGCGCTGCACATGCCGGTCCTGTCGGCGACCCACCTCATGGTCCACAAGCTGCTCGCCTTCTCCCAGCACCACTGCGACTTCTCGCGCGCCCTGCCGATGGCCCGGTCGCTGCGCGAGCAGATCGACTGGCCCCGGGTACGCAAGGAAACGGCCGACTCCCCGTACGCGGTGTCGTTCCTCGTACTGCTCGGGCTGCTGGACGTCGTTCCGTCGTCGGTGATCGAGGAGGTCCACTGATGCAACTCGACGAGTACGGCGAGGCCCGCGTGCAGCGGCTGCTCACCGAGCACGACGGGGTCGCCGAACAGGGCATCACGGTCGTCCGCCGGGAGGGCGCGATCGTGCTGTGCGGGGTGGTCGAGACGCCCAACCGGCGCGACGACATCGTGCGGCTCGTGGCGGACGAGTTCCCGGAGCTGATCGTGCAGTGCGACATTCAGATCGTGCCCACGCGCGCGCCCGTTGACGCGGAGGAGCTGTCGTGACCGCGCCCATCCGCGTCGCCGCGGTCGGCGACGTGCACCTCGACAAGGATGTGCTGGGCCGGTTCCGGCCCGCGCTGGCCGACCTGGGCGAGCGGGCCGACGTGCTGCTGCTCGCCGGGGACCTGACCCGGCACGGGACCGTGGCCGAGGCCCGGTGCGTGGCCGAGGAGTTCGGCGGGCTGCCCGTCCCGGTGGTCGCCGTGCTCGGCAACCACGACCACCACAGCGACCAGGCGGACGAGGTCGCCGGGACGTTGCGCGACGCCGGGATCGCCGTCCTGGAGGGCGACACGTTCGAGGTCGACACGCCCGGCGGGCGGCTCGGGGTGGCCGGCGTGAAGGGGTTCGGCGGCGGGTTCGCCGGCCGGTGCGCCAGCGCGTTCGGCGAGGCCGAGATGAAGGCCTTCATCCGTACGACCTGCGACTCCGCGGACCGGCTCGCGGCCGCGCTCGGCAAGCTCGACTGCGACGTACGGGTGGCGCTCATGCACTACTCGCCCGTGCCGGACACGCTCGTCGGCGAGCCGTTGGAGATCTACCCGTTCCTCGGGTCGTACCTGCTGGCCGAGGCGGTCGACTCCGCGCCGGCCGATCTGGCCGTGCACGGGCACGCCCACGCGGGCACCGAACGCGGCCGGACGCCCGGCGGGGTACGGGTGCGCAACGTGGCCCATCCCGTGATCCGCCAGGCGTACAGCATCTTTGAACTCAGTCGTTCGGGGGAGCCCCGCTGATCGTCCCGAGCGCGGAGTTCGGGTCCAGCTCCGCGGCCAGGTCGCCGATGGAGATCACCCCGCACGCCGTGCCGGACTCGTCGGTGACGAGCAGGCGGCGCACGGCCTCCTGCCGCATCACCTGAACCGCCTGGCTGAGTGGGGCGTCCATCGGAATGTTGATCATGCCGCTGCTCGCCACCTGGCCCACCGGCGTGCTCTGCGGGTCGAGTCCTTCGGCGACCGCCCGGATCGTGATGTCCCGGTCGGTCACGACTCCGGCCACCTGGCCGTTGTCCGTGACCAGAACGTCGCCGATCTTCTCGTCACGCATCGTGCGCGCCACCTCGATCAGCGGGGTGTCGGCGCTCGCGCTCACCGGGTTGACGGTCATGAGGTCACCCACGGTCTGGGTCATGGCCGTACCTCCTTGTTGTCCGTATCCGAGCGTTGTTCCCGCACGGTAGGGCGTTAAACCACGGGCAAACGTGGGTAGGGCGCCCGGCATGGAGCGAGGAAACACCAAGCACAGCCGGCATCTGGACGACGAGATGGCGCGTGAAGCGCGGGAACAGAACGTAACCGGGTCCCGGGTGGTGCAGGAGCGGCCTCTGCCCGAGCCGGACGCCGAGGACGAGGCGCGTCAGCCCCGGCTGTACGGCGAGGTGACCGGCCCGCCCGTGCCGACGCCCGAGGAGATCGACGGCCGTAGCGAGTTGGGCCGGTGGATCCCCCGATCGGCCCTGCCGGGTGACCGCGACGCACTCGTCGAGGTCGTCCGCGAGGCCGGTGCCCCGGACGGCATCGTCGCCCAGATCGAAGCGCTACCGCCGGGCACGTGGTACGAGACCGTGGTGCAGATCTGGGGCGCGCTCGGCCACGAGAACGAGGCCCGCGAGAGCCCTGTCCCCTAACGGGTCGCCACCGCCACGAAGACGACCGTGAGGCGGCGTCCCTGGCGCAGCACGAGGCGGTCGCCGCTGATGATCCGGATGGTGGGGCGACCGGTCAGCAGGTTCGAGTACCACTGCTCCTGTGCCATGCGACCCTCGCAGTACATCCGGGTCGAGGCGAGCAGCGGCACCAGGAGCCGGCCGCCGGCGATGTGACCACGCCCGAACATGTTGTTGCAGCCCGCGTTGCCGCCGACCCGCCCCGCGTCGGGGTTGGTCGCCTCGGGAGGGCCGAACGAGAGTATGAGGCGGGTGCCCGGCACCAGCCGGCGACCGTAGACGGCCACCGAGCGGTAGGTGCGCTCGCCCGGCCACACGTTCAGCGCGGCCCGCTCGGGGCTCGGCGGCGGCGCGGCTCGCTCCGACGCGGCCTGGTTTGACGCGGTCTGGCTTGGTGCGGCATGGACTGGAGCGGCTTGGGTCGGCGCGCCCACGGCGAGGGTGGCCACGGCCGCGAGGCCAGCCCAAAAATGCCTTATTTGTACCATTCATGCACTATACGTGCCCGTTGCTGGGTGTTGCTGAGCTGTCGCACGATCCCGCGCCGCCTTAGCCACCCGCCATGGCGCCCAGGATGATGTAGACCTCCTGGCCGGCGGCGACGCGTTCGGGCAGCGGCGCGTCCGGCGACTCGTTGGACAGGTCCTCCTCGCACGCGTAGAAGCGCACGAACGCCCGGCGCTTGCCCGTGTACCGGTCGCGGATAGTGCCCAGCAGCGCCGGGTACTCGGCCTCGAGCGCGTCGAGCACCGCGCGCTGGGTGGGAGTCCCGGCCACCTCGACGCTGACCTCACCGGTCACCTTGGCCAGCGTCTTGAGGTGGGCCGGGAGAACCACACGGATCATGGCAGGACCTGCACCTCGACGGAGAGCACGGCCGGCAGGTCGCGCACGATCGGCGCCCAGGTGTCGCCGTTGTCGGCCGAGTGGTAGACCTGCCCGCCCGTCGTACCGAAGTAGATGCCGGCCGGGTCGAGAGTGTCGACCGCCATGGAGTCACGCAGCACGTTGACGTAGCAGTGCTCCTGCGGCAGACCCTTGGTCAGCGGCTCCCACTCCTCGCCGCCGGTGCGGCTGCGGTAGACGCGCAGCTTGCCGTCCGGCGGTACGTGCTCGTAGTCGCTCTTGATCGGCACGACGTAGACCGTCTCCGACTCGTGGGGGTGCACGGCGATCGGGAAGCCGAAGTCCGAGGGCAGGTTGCCGCTGATCTCGCGCCACTGGCCGCCCGCGTCGTCCGTGCGCATCACGTCCCAGTGCTTCTGCATGAACAGCGTGTCCGGCCGGGACGGGTGCTGGGCGAGGCGGTGCACGCAGTGACCGACCTCCGAGTCCTCGTCCGGGATCTCGCCCGAGCGCAGGCCCTTGTTGATGGGCGTCCACGAGACGCCGGCATCATCGCTGCGGAACGCCCCCGCGGCCGAGATGGCCACGTAGATCCGGTCCTTGTTGGCCGCGTCCAGGATGATCGTGTGCAGGCACAGGCCGCCCGCGCCCGGCTGCCACGACGGGCCGGTCGGGTGCTGGCGCAGCCCGGTCAGCTCCTGCCACTTCTGGCCGCCGTCCGTCGACCGGTACAGCGCCGCGTCCTCGCCGCCCGCGTACACCGTGTCCGGGTCGTCGCGGGAGGGCTCCAGGTGCCAGATGCGCTTGAACTCCCACGGGCGCGGCGTCCCGTCGTACCAGAGATGGTCGCCCGTCTCGCCCTGGTAGGCGAAGTCGTTGCCCACGGTGTTCCAGGTCTTGCCGCCGTCGTCGGAACGCTGCATCACCTGGCCGAACCAGCCACCCGACTGGGAGGCGTAGAGGCGGTTGGGATCCGCCGGCGACCCGGCGACGTGGTAGATCTCCCAGCCGCCGAAATGGGGACCGTCCACGGTCCAGTTGTTGCGTTTGCCGTCTGCGGTCAGCACGAACGCGCCCTTACGCGTGCCGACCAGTACGCGTACGTCGGTCATGGGGCCATCCTCGTACGTGGGTACGACATCCGCACGCCGGCACGCGATTCGCGCCCAGCAAGCCAACAGGAAGGCGAACCTGGTCCTGCACGCGGCGTACCCCAACGGATACGGGAGTAGATCACCCGTACTTACCATCCTTCGTTCGGTTCGGACTCACGAGCGCAAGGTTGGTCGTGATGGACTGGTGACCCCACTACCGGGGGCGCCGTAGCGACGAAAACCGTCGCGTAATAATGTGAGCGGCGCTCAATCTCACCTCGTGGGCGAACCTGGATCAGTCAGCTGCGCCAGTATCCGTGCGCGTGTCGCGGGGTTGGCAGGCTCTAGTTTCGGTGCCTTACCAGATAATGCCCCTTATTAGAGCCGATATGAAATAGTGATTATGTCCATTTGGGGCACATGTTGGGGGTACCCACAGTGAAGAGCGCGCAACCTCCGGCAGCGAAAGAGGCTCGGTCGCACGGCAGGGCCCAGTCGGAGAGACTCGACAGAATACCCGCCGAGGATGTCGCGTACGGCGTCCGGCAGGTGCTTTACTCGCAAAAACACGGCTCCAACGCCGTGGATGTGGCGGCGTTCAACTCGACCATCTGACGCCTCCATGGGGGTGGGCATGGCGTCGGACACGATTAGCCAGTACGTACTCAAGGTCCATAGCAGATGTGATCTTGCATGCGACCACTGCTACGTATACGAGAATGTTGATCAAAGCTGGCGCCAGCGTCCCCATGTCATGTCCGACGATACGGTGCGCGCGGCGGCTGCCCGCATCGCCCAACATGCCGCAGCGCATGGCGTGGGTGCTGTCCGCGTCGTACTCCATGGGGGCGAACCGCTCCTTGTGGGGCGGGGCAGGTTGCGCTCGATGCTGGAGACGCTTCGCGCCACCATCGCGCCGGTCACCGGACTGAGTCTTCGGATGCAGTCAAACGGTGTGTTGTTGACCGAGCCCATGTGTGAACTGCTGGCAGAGTTCGGGGTGCGGGTCGGCATATCGCTCGACGGCGACCGAGCGGCCAATGACAGGCATCGACGGTACGCGAATGGCGCCAGCAGCCATCGTGCGGTGCTGCGGGCGTTGGAACTCTTGCGGACACCAGCATTTCGAGCGGCATACGCGGGGATCCTCTGCACCGTCGACGTGAGAAATGATCCCGATGTGGTATACGAGGCGTTGCGTGATCAACAACCGCCCCGCCTCGACCTCCTTCTGCCGCATGCCACCTGGGACGATCCGCCGCTGCGGCCGGAGGGCGCCCCCGCGCCATACGCGCAATGGCTCGGTCGAGTCTTCGAGCGTTGGCTGGCGGACGGCCAGCGTATTGACATCCGGTTATTCGAATCCCTCATCTCCACGCGTGCGGGCGGCCCGAGCGCCACCGAGTCCGTCGGGCTCGACCCTGCGGACCTGTTGGTTGTCGAGACCGACGGTGCGTGGGAGCAGGCGGACTCCCTTAAAGCGGCGTTTGACGGTGCGCCCGCTACCGGCCTGAACGTTTTCGATCACGCGGTGGATGAGGTGGTCCTGCATCCCGGCATCGCCGACAGGCAGCGAGGTATGGAAGGCCTGTGCGCCACCTGCCGGAGTTGCCCGGTCGTGCGGCAATGCGGCGGCGGTCTGTACGCGCACCGGTACCGAACCGGCACGGGCTTCGACAATCCATCGGCGTACTGCGCCGATCTCAAGGAGTTCATCGAGCACATGAACGCACGACTGTCCACCCAGGACGATGCCCGGCCGGCGCCGCTGCCGGAGGGCGTGCTGGACGAGATCAGCGCCGGGTATGGCGATGAGGAGGCGATTCGTCATCTCGTCGCGGCCGAACTCATGTTTACAAAGTCGTTGTTCCCGCGGGTCTACGAGAACGCGCGACGGGCGGGCGTCGACACGAGTGAAGCCTGGGATCTCCTGAACGACGTGGCTGATCGCGATCCCGCGGCTTTCCGCGCGGTGCTCGCCCATCCCTACGTTCGGGCATGGGCCGCCGAGCACGTTGCCGATGATGCCTCTCCAGGGGGCAGTAGCTATGGCTACCTGAGGGCGATTGCCGCCGCCGCCGCGATCCGGGCCGGGTATGCGGCCACGGTCGCCGTACCGGCGTGGGATGGCCGGGTCTACCTGCCGACCCTGGGCACTTTGGCAGTGTCGCGCGCTGCGGGCATGGTGAAAATGTCCATCGCTGAGAAGGGATTCGTCGCCTACGCGGACGGCGGGGTGTCCGCGGTGCCCGCGTTCGACACGACAGTCCCGGGGTGGCGGCCGACGCGTCGAGTGGAAACAGCTGGGTTGTCCATCGTCATCGAGGACGCGGATCCCTATCGCAAGCACAAATGGCCGCTGGAACCGCCGCTGGATGATCAGACCGGTGAGGCATGGCGCGACGCCATCATCGGCGCCTGGGACTGCATCCAACGTGAGGCGCCCGCATACGTTCCTGGCCTGCGGTTAGGTCTACGCGCGGTGGTGCCCCTGCGGGCGGATCCGGCGGGCAAGCTGCAAAGTTCGACCGCGCTGCACGCTTTTGGATCCATCGCGGCCACGCTGGCCCAACCCCGGGCATTGGCCGTGATGATGGTTCACGAATTTCAGCACAACAAACTTAACGCGTTGCTTGACTGGTACCGTCTTGTTGATAATCGTTACGTCGAGCCGATCAAGGTCGCCTGGCGAGATGATCCGCGCCCAGTGCTCGGGGTACTGCACGGGGTGTACGCACATCTGGCCGTTGCCGATGTCTGGCGACTCCGAGCCCGGCGAGGGGGCCCGGACCAAGCCGAGGCCCACGCGCAGTTCGAGAAATACCTACAGGACACGCGCGTGGCCTCGGAAAAGCTCGCTGCGTCGGGTGCGCTCACCTCCGCTGGTGCTGCGGTGCTCGCTCAGATAGTCAAGACCCTGGATCACTGGCGTGATTGATACTCATGAACGGCTACCCGGCTAGCTAATCAAAACCGCCGCACTTACGATTGCTCTACCCAGCGCATCCTCGACGGTGGGAGAGCAGCATGTGAATGATGAAGTCCCCAGACCACGATCGCCTGGTTACTACTTCTACCTCAGCTATGCCCATACTCCGCCAGCCACCGCACATTCACGTGGCGGCATTGATCACTGGGTACGGATCTTTCAGGCCCATCTGAGTGCTGAGGTCGCGCGGCTCGCGCGCCCTGATGCCGGCATGCGGGTCACCTATTTCGAGCCGCCCCTTCCCCTCGGTGCGGAGCGTCGTACCGCGCTGGCCGCAGTACTGAGCGTTACCGAGGTGCTCGTGCCTCTTCTGTCGCCACAGTACTTCAACATGTCCTGGCCATCGACTGAACTGAATTATTTTCAGCAACGCGTTACGGCGACGCGGCGCCAGCATGTGCCAAGCCATGTGCAGCCCGTGCTCTGGGTCCCGCTTCCGGACAGCGATGTGGGGCCCGAGATGCACAATGCGCTGCAACTCGGTGCGGACTTTCCCGCGTACGCCGAGAACGGCCTGCGTACGATGTGCCAGCTCAGCCACCACCGATCCCAGTACGATCAGATACTCCAGCGACTTGCCCGGCGGATCGTGGACGCGGCGGAGCGATGTGCGCTGGGACGGCAGCAGCGCGTGGACCGGCAGATGAAGTCCCAAAGCGCAGTCCTTGTGGACACGCCGTTCGTCATCGCCGTGTTGGCGCCGACCGGCAACCGTTTACCACAGGGACGGTTGCGCAATCCCTATGGCGCGAGCAGCGTGCTGTGGCGCCCTTTTGGCGACGACCCCGCGATCCCGGTGGCTGAGTACGCGGCGAACCTCATTGAACGTTCGGGGCTGCCAACCATGATTGTCGATTACGCATCTGCTGGGGAACGGCTCGAACAGTGTCCCGGAGTGTTGCTCATCGACCCATGGATTCTGGCCGGTGGCAGTGGGCGCGAAGAACTCCAGTCGGCACTGAGCCGGCTCCGCGAGTGGGTGGTGCCACTCATCGTGCTCGACGAGAGCGATCCACAATGCGCCGGCCGTGGTTCCAGCCTGGCAGAAGACGCGGCCGAGCTACTGACGAACGCGCGCCCCAACCGAGTGCGGCGGGTGCGGCGATCGGGCGAGTTTCGCGACCTCATCCCCATTCTCGCCACGCAGATGCGGCGGCAGTACCTGCGCCATGGTCCCACCTATCCGCCGAAGGGCGCGCAGCTCTCACGGCCGAGGCTCACCTATAACGACGATTCCCCGACTCACTCGCCGGAGCGTTAGGTCATGTCTGAGAACCGTAACGGCCAGGTGGTCACGTTCTACTCCTACAAGGGGGGCACGGGCCGCACGATGGCGCTGGCGAACATCGCCTGGATCCTCGCCGCGAACGGCAAACGCGTGCTGGTCGTTGACTGGGACCTCGAATCGCCAGGCTTGCACCGCTTCCTGCATCCGTTCATTGACCCGGACGCGTTGGCCGGCACGGGCGGCGTCATCGACCTGATCCGCGAGTTCGAATGGGCGACGACTCGCGATGTGCAGCGTGACACGCGCTGGTACGAGCAGTACGCGCGTGTCCACAAGTTCTCCTTCTCGCTGAACTGGCGCCATTTCCCGCAGGGCGGCACGCTCGACTTCCTGTCAGCCGGACAGCAGGACAATGACTATGCGACCACGTTGGCCGGAATGAACTGGGACGACTTCTACGAGAGGCAGGGTGGAGGTCTCTTCTTTGATGCGCTCCGCGCCGATATGAAACGGCACTACGACTACACGCTCATCGATAGCCGTACGGGCCTCAGCGACGTCGCGGAGATCTGCACCATCCATTTGCCGGACACGTTGGTCGACTGCTTCACGCTTTCCGAGCAAGGCATCGAGGGTGCCGCCCAGGTCGCCCGACGCGTGCAACGCCACCGAGAGCCGCGCGAGATTCGGATCCTGCCGGTAACCATGCGAGTCGACCCGGCGGAGAAGGGAAAGGTGGACGTCGGCCGGAGCGTGGCGAAGCAGCGTTTTCTGGGTCTGCCGGCGGACATGACGGAACCGGCCCGCGAGGCGTACTGGGCCCGAATGCAGGTGCCGTACCAGGCGTACTACGCGTACGAGGAGTCCCTCGCCACCTTTGGCGACGTGCCGGGCATCCCGGGGTCGCTCCTGTCGGCATACGAAATGATCACGAAGTACCTCACCAACGATGAGGTGGGGTCGCTGCCGCCCATGGACGAGCCGATTCGTCGTCGGATCATTGGTCGGTTCGCGCGCCAGCCGATCTCCGTCGAAGACGAGGTGGTCCTGCGGTACGTCCCCGACGATCAGATTTGGGCGGAATGGATTGAGCACATCCTCGTCGCAGCCGGAGTCCGGGTGCAGGACCCGCTCGTCGCTCGCCCCGATGCGGGTGAGCCGGTCAGCATGGCGGCCGCCCGGCAGTTGACCATCGTCTCGCCTGCCAACGCTGCGGTGGAGTCGGCGCTGGTGCATCCAGAGGGCGGTACGTTCCGGCCGCCCTTGGCCGTCTACATCGCCGACACGACACCGTTGCAGCATCTGCCGATTGCCAGTTCGGCGTTCATCACCGGGCTGACGGCCGATGAGGCTGCGGGCCGGGTGCTTCAACTCGTCGGCCGGTCCCTCGACGACATCGAGCTGGCCTCGGTGCCGTCGCGGCCGCGCTATCCGGGCGACGAACCCAGTGTCTTCAACGCCCCGGCGCGTAATGCGCGGTTCACGGGCAGGGAGAACGACCTGCTGCGATTGCGTCAGGAACTGCGCCACCGGGGCACGGCCGTCGTGCTGCCGGGTGCGCAGCCGGTGGCGCTTCAGGGCATGGGCGGCATCGGCAAGACGCAGGTGGCCCTGGAGTACGCGTACCGTTTCCGGGCCGCCTACGACGTGGTCTGGTGGATCAACGCGGACCCGGTGACGTTCATTGACAGTGCGATCGGTGATCTAGGCACGCAGCTCGGCATTCCCGTGCAGACCGGTCCGGACTACACCCGCGCGGTCCTGAACGCCTTGAGCAGAAGCGAACCGTCGGCGCGGTGGCTACTGATCTTCGACAATGCCGAACAGCCCGACCGGGTGGGCCAGTTCCTCCCCCGAGGGAACGGACACATCCTGATCACCTCGCGCAACCCGCAATGGGGTGACCAGGCGGAGACGATCCAGGTGGACGTATTCGAGCGGCGTGAAAGCATCGCGCACCTTGTCCATCGGGTACCGACCATGCTGGCGTCGGAGGCGGACAAGGTGGCGGAGATTCTTGGGGATCTTCCTATCGCAATTGCCGCCGCTGGTGCCTGGTTGGCCGAGACGGGCGCGCCCGTGGACGAGTACCTCACCCAGATCGACCGACACGGCCTGAGCGCGGTCTCCGTGGAGGAGTCACGCGACCGATCCGTGGAGGCAACGTGGGATCTCTCGCTGGATCGGCTCCGCGAGCGCTCGCCAGCAGCGTTTCGATTGCTGCAGCTGTGCTCGGTCCTGGCCCCGGAAATCTCGCTCGACCTGATCTACAGCGACGAGATGGCCAATGCCCTCATGCCGTTCGATCCCGCCGTCTCCGAACGCCTGGTCCGCGGATCCCTCGTTCAGCAGATCAACAGGCTCGCCCTGCTCCGCGTCGACCAGCGCGGGGAGCGCGGGCAGTCGGGACAGGGCAGCCACGGCGGTCAGGTCCTTATCCATCGCGTCCTCCAGCATGTCGTCCGGTCGCGAATGACCGATGTAGAGCTCAGGGCGGCCGAGCACGAGGTCCATCTGGTGCTCGCGGCAGCCCGGCCCAACGACGGCGAGGTCGACGACCCGGACACCTGGCCGCGCTTTCGCATGCTCTGGCCGCACCTTGAGGCATCCGACGCGGTCAACTGCTACGACGAGGTAGTCCGCCGGCTGCTCATTGATCGAATCCGGTACATGTGGATTCATGCGGAGCTGGACGAAGGACGCCGGCGGGCCGAGCAGATCGTGACCAACTGGGCGGCGCTCATGAATGAGCTACCCGATGACCGCGACCGACCTGCGTTGGTCAGGCAGTTGCTGCACCTGCGCTTCAACTACGCCAACATTCTGCGCAACCTGGGTTTGTTCACAGAGTCCTTCAGCATCAACAGCACCGTTCTGGAGGATCAGAAGAACCAACTGGGCGAACAGCACCCGCATACCCTCATGACCGCCGCCGGCCTCGCTGGCGACCTGCGCGGGTTGGGGCGTTATCCGGAGGCGCTCGAACTTGACCTCGCAAGCTACGCCTCATGGTTGGAAGTGTTCGGGGAGGATCATCCGCGGACCTTGTCCGCCCTGCACAACGTAGCCGCATCGTACCGGCTGATGGGCAACTTCCGTGCCGCCCGCGATCATGACGAGCAGGCCTATCGCCGCAAGCGCGTCGTGCTCAGCGAAAACCATCCTTCGACGCTGGGTACAGCGGGCAATCTCGGTCGCGATCTGCGTGACGCCGGTGAGTACGAACGTTCGAGCGCCCTACTGACCACAGTGGCGGACACCTTCGCGCAGGTCTGGGGTGCGACGTCGCGCTGGGCGCTGACGGCCCAGACGAACCTCGCGGTCTCGATGGGCGCCGCTGGGCGTGCCGAAGAGGCGAGGAGACTTCTCGACACCGCCTACGCGGAACTGAACGACAGCTACGGGCCGACCAACCCGGACACACTCGAATGTCGACTCAGCCGCTCGCTCAATATGCTCGCCGTCGACGATTTTGATCGGGCCCACCGGGAACTGACCGAGGTTCACGGTGCCTATCTCGAGCAGTTGGGGAAGCTCCATCCCCATACGATCGTGTGCGAGAACAATCTCGCCATGGTGGCGCGAGCCTTGGGTGATCGCGGCCGGGCAATGACCTTCGTGCGAAAGGCGGCCGAGAATCTCCGCGCAGGTCTCGGTCCCGACCACCCGTACTCGCTGGCCGGGCAGGTCAACCTCGCCATCATTCTCGCTGAGAGCGACAGGCTGGAAGACGCGCTCGCGTTGGTCCAGGAGGCCGCCAGCGGCTCCGTGCGGACCCTCGGTCAGGAACACCCCGACACGCTGAGGTGCATGGGAAACCTGGCGCTCATCCTCCGGCGGCTCGGGCGGCCGGAGCCCGAACTGGGCGCCGTTCGTCTAGCGGATCGGCTCGCCCAGCGCATCGGTGCCGAGAATCCGGCGGTGATCTCGTTGCGGCACGGTCAATTCCTGAACAGGATCATCGATCCACACCCGTTCTAGGCTCCGATCGGCGTCAGCACGGCGCGAACGGCTCCGGTGCCGCGCAGTCGCTGTGCTTCGAGACGAGCCACGCGAGAATGGACGGGAGGATGCCAACCGCGCCGAAGTGGGCCGTCTCCACCTCGACCACCAGTTCGGCACCCGGAATCCGGCTGGCCAGCCATCGCGAGTGGCTTACCGGCGTGAAGTTGTCCTCGAGGCCGTGCCAGAGTCGCACCGGGGCGTTGATCTGGTCGACGCTGAAGCCCCAGACACCGCGCAGCGCTACGGCGTCGTCGACCCAACCGTGCGGTCCTGCCCGCAACGCCTCGACGTAGGTGTCCGCCAGCAGCCGTCGCACGGCAACCCGGTTGGTGACGTGCCGGTCGGGACTGGTCATCTGCTCGCGAAGGAAATCGAGAAGGGACTCCGGGTCCGTTGCGGTGCGGTCGGCGAGCAGACGCAGGCGTTCCGTGAGGGCGGCGGCGTCCGTCGCGACATCCGTGTACTCCCGTACGTTTGCTTGCGTCATGCCGCCGAACCAGTCGAGTCCAGCAGCGTCGACGGGTGCCACGCCAACGAGCACCGCCGTACTGGCGACTCGGTCCGGCAGGAGGGCTGCACAGGCCAGGGCGTGTGGCCCGCCGCCCGAGCGCCCGACAACAGAGAAGCGCTCGATGCCGAGGGAGTCCGCGATCGCTCGAACGTCGGCCGCGGCGTCGGCCACGGTTCGGCCTTCGTGCCGGTCTGATCCACCGTAGCCGGGACGGTCGTAGCAGATCAGTCTCACGCCGAGCCGATACAGGACACTGCTTCGCGGCTTGGGGCCGCGTCGGCTGCCCGGGGTGCCATGGAGGAGGAAGACGGGCCGGCCGCGCTCCGCACCCGTTGTCTCCACGGTCAATCGCCGACCGTCCGGTGTGACAATGATCCGCGCCTCAGGGTGCTCCGTACGGGACATCGACTCTCCTTTCGTCCTCGCCTTTCGCAGACCTCAGGTATCCGGAGCGGCCTCAGTCCAATGGGTCCGTCGCCGCGGCGTCCGGGGGCGTCATCGCGACGAACCGGGCAAGGCGCGTGAGCTGTTCCCTGGACTCCTCGACAGTCGTCCGGCGATCCAGCCCAGAGAAGCTCTCGGTCAGGTCCAGCACCCGGATCAGGTCGGCGTCGCACTCCGCGTCCGCGCCGTAGAACGCGAGGACGCACCGTACGAGGCCACGTGCGACACCCGGCAGCCCCACCAGGTCGGGCTCGGCAAGCGAACGAAGGATCCTGGCTGCTGTCGCTGGCCCGATCTCCATGTCGTTCGCCAGTTGACCGAGCAGCAGCACGGTGTACCGGGCGCGCGTGGTGTCATCCCATGGGGAGACCTGCTTGGTGGCGATTTCGGCGCACAAGGCGTAGGCCGTCTCCCGATCCTGCGGCGCCCTTCCGTCCGGCAGGAGCCACGCGTCAAGGAGCGCGTTGACCGCGGTGCGAGCGGAGCCGCTGCCGGAGCCGATCACCGTATTGACGGCCGGTCCGAGCGCGGCGATGAGCGGCTCAAGAGTATGACTTGTCAGGTCCTCCGTGACGCGGCCCAGGAAGTGGGCCTTGCGAAGGAGCGTGGAGGGGTGCTGGCCGAGGTTCAGATATGGGCTGTGTTGGTCCAGATCGTGGGGCGTGCTGTTGTAGGTCCAGAACAGATCAACGGGGGGAAGTCGGGTTGTGCCATCGCTGAACGAGAGCAGCAGATCCCGGGAGCCGTTGGCCTCCCACAGTCGCTGCACAGCGACCGTTCCCACCAGGCTGTCCCAGCCGTCGGCGCCGAGTTGCGACCGCCAGAGCAGCGCTTCGTCCTTCCACGCGTCGATGGTGTCGCCCTCGTACCCGAAGAGCATGCTGGCCGGCACTTTCCGCGCGATGCAGACGCTCAACAGCAGGAGATTGGCGCTGTACGCCGCATGGCGCGCTGGAACGGAGAGGTGCCGCGGCCGATAAGCCGCATAGCCCCGCCCAGAGCGCGGGTGATGCGCCACGCGGAACAGTTTGGTGATGAGCCCGATAAGGGTGTCGCTCTGGGCGTGGCTGTGCCGGCCGGCCATCTGACTCAAGAAGTAGACGGTACGGGTGCGTAGGCTCAGTGGGGCAAATGACAACAGCGCGTGTAATAGGTCGTCATTGAGCGGCGCGGCGCTGAGCATCAAGGTCGATGCGGTTTCCCGGGCGGCCATGTCGCCCAACACCTGCCAGGTCAGGCGGGCCACCAGGAACTCGCCGAACGTGGCGTGCAGGAACTCGTATGCCTCCAGCCGGGAGTTGTCGCGCAGTGTCGTCGCGCGGTGGATGAAGAAGAACCGCCCCAGGACGACCTCTGACGCGCGCAGCGGTGCGCGCATGTCTGCCGGTACCGGTATGTGTGGTGTCTCGCCAAGTAGTGCTGGCAGGTCCCGCTCAAGGTCGCTATCGGTAATCCACAGGCTGCGGCGGTTGAACATTCCGAATGCCAGAACGGATAGCCGGCGTAGCTCGTTCTCCACATTGATATCGATATCGCGATCCGAAAGTTCGGGCCGGTGCCTGACCACTTCCCGGCGCGCGAAAGAACGAAGCAGGCGATCGTAGAGCTGGTCTTCGAGCAGGTGGTTCTCGTCCTTGCGCAGCGCGTTGCCGTCCGCGTCGTACAGGGCCATCATCATGAGCAACAGCGGCTGCTCCGCCAGATCAGGATGCGCAAGCACGATCTCGGCGTCGAGCGGCACGAGGTCGTGTGAGACAAAGTGGTCGTGGTTGATCTCGTTCCAGGTCGCCACCCAGCGATGGACCCGATGGTCGTCGAACGGCTCGATGCGCATCGCGACCGTGTCCTCGGGTGCGCGCGCCCGATCCGCGACGCTGGTCCGGCTGGTGACGATGACGGCAACCGGACGGCCCTGGTCCGCCTCCCGCCGTTGGAAGTCGGCTACCTTGCCGAGATAGTCGGACTGGCTCACCCCGGTTGTCTGCAGAAGTTCGTCGAAGCCGTCCAGCAGCACCACCGGCAATGCGTCTCCGCCTAAGCGCACCAGCTCGGGCCAGTCGAGGCGCTCACCGGTCGCGTTGCGAATCGCGTACTCGATCTGATCCTGGATGCTTACGGACGCCGGCACCTCCCGCAGCAGGACCCGCACGGCGAGAAAGTCGTGCGCGGGAAGTCGAGCGGCGAGCACCTTCGTCAGGAGGGATTTGCCCGATCCGGGCTGACCGAGCACCACAAGTGGCGCTTGGGTAGCCTGCCGCGACGTGAGGAACCCGGTCAGGAACTGCCACAGGTCGTCACGGACTGGCAGCGCTTCCCACCAGGACTCGTCGCTGAGCCGTCCCTCGTGCGCCGCCGACGTGACCCGGAACAACGGTTCGACATGCCCTTCGCGCAGCGCCGGGATACGCACCTCGCCGCCCAGCACCTCGCCGGACTCGACGATGGGCTGATCAAGAACCAGCGCGTTGGCGCGAGCCAACTGCAGATGCCGGTCGTCAGGGGCCCGGCCGGTCGAGATCTGCGTCAGAACGCGCTCCATGTCGGCCAGGGCGGCCCCGAGTTTGCGGACCTCCGTCCGCGTCGCGGTGTGCTCTCGCAGGCCAGCCCAGAAAGCGAGTTCCGGGAATTCTGTAGCCAGTTGGCGAAACAGCTCCCGGTACCGCCGGCAAGCGCGGTCCGGTAGTTCTTCAAGCGCGTGATTGAAGTGCCGTCGGTCCCGCTCGGTCAGCCAGTCCCAGAGCGCAAGGTCGGGTGCGAGCCGGCCGATGGCGGCCGCGAGACCCGCATAGTGCCGGCTCAGCATGTCGACGAGCACGTCGTCTGGGATGTGCGGTTCCGGCAACAAAGTCCCGGCAGATTGAACAGCTGCCATGAACGTTGCTCCGGCAGGGGGTAGCGGCGCCCCGCCGGAGGCGAGGGACAGCTGGTCCATCGCCGACAGTCTGAAGTCCTTGGACGGAAACGGCAGGTCGGCTTCGTTCATCGCGTCGAAGAACGCTAACACCACCAGGACGGTGTGGGCCGCCTGCAGGCGTTCAGTGCGGTCATAGCGAGAGAGGCCAGGATGCCCCGTGTTAACGCGGGTGAGCAGGTCGTGGCATAGCTGAATGAACTGATCTTTGGCGTCGAACCAGTTTGCCAGCTCGGAAAGGCCGCCGGTTGTGGCTAGTAGCAGGCCGCCGCTGATCTTATCAATGGCATCTACTACCTTGCTCCTGCCGCCCAACATGCGAACAGCGTCGGCGTACGTCAGTGCTCGGGCCACCAGTCGCTCCAAGGGCTTAACAGCTCTTAAGTCGAGGATGGCACGCTGTCGCACGCCTCAGTAATGATCGAAATTGAATCTTGAGTATTCACGCGGCAATCGCGTCATTTGCGGGGCTCGATGTGGCGCCGATGATCCAGGGTACGGTGCGGGGGTGATGTCCAGTCGCGCCCACCGTCCCTTGATCTTCCTTGATGTCGACGGGACGTTGATTCCGTTCAGCGCCCGCCCAGTCCTCACCGAACGTGCCGCGCGCGGCACCGACGCGGCCGTGTCTGGGCCCGGAAACCCGTTGCTGGATCGACTCGATCCGGACGACGGGCGCCGACTGTTGGCGCTGGGATGCCAGCTGATCTGGGCAACGACATGGATGGCGGAGGCGAACGAGGTCATCTCGCCCCGGATCGGGCTTCCCGACCTACCGATCGTCGTCTGGCCGGACGACGACGGGGACCTCCCGCGAGGTCTGCACTGGAAGACCGCGCACCTAACCCGGTGGGCAGCCGGACGCCCCTTCGTCTGGCTTGACGACGAGATCACCGATACGGACCGGCAGTGGGTGGCAGCGCATCACCCGGCTCGAGCGCTACCGCACCGTGTCGACCCGCACCAGGCGCTGACCGGAGCCGATCTGTCGGCGGTCCGTCGATGGCTCGGCGAACCCGACGACGCCTTTTGATCACGTACTCGCATGTCGCTGGCCGTCCGTCCGCCTCTGCTCAAGAGCGTGGGCCATGTTCAGTCCGGCGGTGTACGGTCGAGAACCTCGACGTACATGATCTCCTCGTCAACCACGTCGAGCATCAGGTAGCCCGGCCATAGCGCGTTGAGGGCGGTGTTTCCGGCAACCCGAGGTCGTGAGCCGGCGGGCCAGTCCGTCGATGTCCCGCCGATTCCTGCAAGATCAATACGCGAATGGTGCGTAACTAGCGATAAACGGCCGCCGTCATGGGCGCGGTTGCGCGCAGTGACGATCGCCAGAAGGTTGTTTGCCGCTCAGAAGCCATATCTGATGATTGTGGAGGTGCCCCCGGCAGGAATCGAACCTGCGACACATGGTTTAGGAATGGATCTTCCATGAGCGGCCAGCGGGGCTGTATGCAGTGTGCGGTCTGGTGTGGCCGCCAGTGTAGCCGCCGGGTCCGTGAATGGTCCGGATCTTGGCGGGCGCCCGGGTTCGGCCCGTCGTGGCGGGTGCTTAGCCGTAGTCATGATCGACGTCGCCGGCGGCTGCCCGGTGGCCGATCTCCTCGACTTGGGCGACCGGGACGAGAAGGGCGATGTCCCACGACTCATCATCGTGCCCGACCATGATCGTGGCGGCGTGGGGAGCGCCTTCGCTCGGTGCGGCCCAGAACACGTTGGCTCCGGCACTCCGGCCGGCCGCAATCGCGCGTCGGTCCGCCCAGACAGCCGAGCGGATCTCGCGAAGCTGGGCCAGCTCGTCGAACGTGGCCCACACGTTCAGCTCCCAGTCGTCGCCGCCCTGCAGCTTGAGCACGACGTCGTGTGGCGGCGCAGCGGGGCCAAGACTTACTCGGACGATCGGCTGCATGCGGCTACTGTATTTCACTTGCTCGGAGCGGCCCCTGCGCCCCGAACGTCGCACTATGGTTGCGCGGGCCGTTTTGCGGGAGTTCACGCCGTGATCAGTAGCGCTGAGCGTTGCGGCTGTTGCCCGAGGGCGGCGTTACATATGAACGGCTTCGCTGACTTCGCGCTGACTGAACACACCAGGGCGAGGCTTCGTGGAAGGTCGTCAGCCCTCTACCCTGACTTCCGTGGTGAGGTTCCAAACATCGCCGTCATCGCCGACACATTCGACTCGCAAGTGTACGAGTTTGGGCGGATCACCATTAAAGGCGACGCGCCACATGGCGCGATCGCCCGCCAGGAGCCGCTTCTGCTGTGGATGCGCGGCCGACCAGGTCGCGACCTGCAGGGGATGCGCCCCACCTGGGTCGACGCCGTTCTGACTTGGAGTGAACTGCACAGCGCCGCCGCCGAGGATCGTGACCCGAATGGACTGCAGCGCTCCAGGGGTAAGCAGCCGAAGTGCAAGCCTGTGCCAGGACCCCAAGTCTTCTACGACTCCAGCAAATCTTGGCGTGCGCTGGTCGTGAATCTGGGCTTTCATGAGCGCCACTTGGTCAAGGGCGGCAGTGACCTGGTCTGTAGCAGCCCTTGCCTGGACCCGCGTGTAGTAAGCCGAACCAAGAGCAATCAGGCCGGAAACAATCGAGATGACGAGAGCGGCAATGGCCATGCCGGCCACAGTAGTGGTGTGGGGCACGTGGAAGCAGGGTCGCGGACGCTGCCCTCTACCCGACCCCCGGTCGCTACACTCACCGTTACGCTGACCAGCAGGTTACAGATCATGGCGCTCACCCCTCCCGTGATTGCGGCAGCAGCCAACGCTAGAAGGATCATGGCTGTTGCGGTCCACTCGTGACGATGGATGGTGAGGTGTTTGCGGCCGGTAGACACCAGTCGCCCTAGGGCTGTCGGGAATCGAGTACAAGGCAGCGTCCGGCCATGATTATACGGCTCTAGGTCAACGAACCAGTTCCGTCAACCTGCACTTGACACCTGGCTGCGTTCCGGTGGAGGGGTGGGTGTCATCCCGTCGCGCAGGCGTAGCCCTTCCGGGCCGCGCCGAGCTGGTCCAGGTGGAGCGCCCCACCGGACGAATCCACCTACACCGTGCGGTGGACCGTCGCCGGCCGGGAGAAGTCAGAGAACTTCACGACCCGGCCGCTGGCGGACAACTTCCGGTCGAACCTCAAGCAGGCCGCCAACAACGGCGAGGCGTTCGACGTCGATTCGGGGCTGCCGGACTCGATGGTCGAGGCGCCCAAGGCCGTCACATGGCTGGAGACGGCAGAGGCCTACCTGGTGATGAAGTGGCCCGGCGCGGCAGCGAAGTCCCGAGCCAGCATGATAGATGCGCTGGTGTGCGTGACGGCGGCCCTCGTCGACGACCGGCCCGGCCGCCCCGAGGTGACGCAGCTGCGCGACGTCCTGCGCAACTTCGTCCTGCCGCCGAACGTGCGGGAACGGCCTCGGCCGCCCGACGTCGCCGCGGCTCTTGCCTGGCTGCGCGAGGCGTCCATGCCGCTGAGGGACCTCGTCGCTCCGGCGAAGGTTCGGGTCGGGCTCGACGCCCTGGCGCTCAAGCTCGATGGCACGCCGGCCGCCGCGACCACGCTGCGGCGTCGCCGGTCGGTGTTCTACAACGTGTTTCAGCACGCGGTAGAGCTGGAGGCGCTGGAGTTCAACCCGATCGACAAGGTGAAGGTCAGCTCGCGTCGGTCGAAGGTCGTCGTCACCGTCGACCGGCGGGTGGTCGTCAATCCGACCCAGGCCCGGCAGCTGCTCGCTGCCGTCACCTACGTCGGCACGCGGGGCAGAGGTGAGCGGCTGCGAGCGTTCTTCGCCTGCCTCTACTTCGCAGCCCTTCGGCCTGGTGAAGCGCTCGGCCTTCGCGAGCAGGACTGTCACCTGCCGGCTAAGGGCTGGGACGGCTGGTCCTGGAGAAGTCACGGTCCGAGGCCGGCAAGCGGTGGACCGACAGCGGCGAGCTGCACGACGAGCGGGGCCTCAAGCACCGAGGCCAGGACGAACCCCGCTCGGTGCCCATCCCGCCGGAGCTCGTCGCGATCCTGCGCAAACACATCGCCCGCTATGGCGTCGCCGCTGACGGCCGGATCTTTCATAGCGAGCGGGGCAACGTCGTGGCCGCCTCGACCTACTCGCGAGTGTGGGAGCTGGCGCGCCAGTTCGGCATGTCGCCGCGCCAGGTCGCCTCCCCGATGGCCGGCCGCCCGTACGACCTGCGGCACGCCGCCGTGCCGCTGTGGCTCAACGCCGGTGTTCCGGCAACCGAGGTCGCCGAGCGGGCCGGTCACTCCGTCGATGTGCTGCTCAAGGTCTACGCCACGTGTATCGACGGCCAGGAGGCGACGGTTAACCGCCGGATCGAAGACGCCCTGGGTGGGTGGTGTTGAATGCCGACTATGTCACTGATCATCGGGCCGGCGTTCACCATCCCCGGGTATCTGACCACGGTCCTGGCTGAGTGCGAGGCGATGGTGTACGACGCAGACGTCGTGGTTGGCCACCCGGCCTTCTGGTGCTGCTACGTCGAGGGCCCGCTCAACGCATTTCCGGAGTCGCAGGCTGCTTTCGAGGTCAGTACGGACGAACGCGAGGCGATGTGGGCGTTCTTATTCGACCGTGACCGGTGGCCAGCCGTGTCAGTGCGCCTGGATGCGGAGGCGTGGCTGCGGATCGTGTTCCGCAACGTCGAGGGGGACGGGGGACTCGATTTTGTGGAGGAGCGACCGGGCCAACCAACGAAGGTGTTTGACCTTTACGGCGACGCTGGTTGTTCCACGCTGACGTGGGCAGAACTGAAGGGCATGGCGGACCTGCCGGACGACCGGCTGACCTGGGCGCAGCGCCTCATCCTGATGCTGCCGATGTTGGAAGAGCAGGAACTGCCTGCTGACGTCGGAGAGGTCCTGGACAGGGCGTTGGCAGAAATCGGCGCGGTAAACCGGCCGGCCGTGTTGGAGATCCTGCTCGACTCGCTCGGCTGGGCTAGCGACGAGCGATGAGATGCACGGTGACGATGGCGCCATTCAGTCCGGATCTTGGGCTGTGCAATGGGGGTGACCTCGGTGGACGATCCCAAGATCAGTCCGTAAATAGTCCGTGGAGGGCGACAAACGGCGGCATCGGCTGACGCACGGTTGCATATGGTGACGATCGACCAGGAGTTATGTTCGCTGGTCAGGAGCCATTTCGCCTGGCTCTGAGGGTGCCCCCGGCAGGAATCGAACCTGCGACACATGGTTTAGGAAACCACTGCTCTATCCCCTGAGCTACGGGGGCGCGAGCGCCAAGTCTAGCGACCTGGGGGTTCACCTGGGGTGGCAGGGAGTGGCCCACGTTCTCTGGATCGTGTTCTCCCAGCCCACGCCCACGTGCGGAGTCTCCATGTGATTCCGATTGATCTTGACAGACGGGGTCGATTACCCGGCGGGGTCGAGTTGGCGGGAAAGCATGCTGGTTCAGGTTGGACCTGCAGGTCGGCGTTGGCGTTGTCCCGGCCCCCGCCAGACCTCCGCAACCGAGCTGAAGGCGAACTGACATGCGCGTCGGAGTGGACCTGGTTGACCTGATCTGCTGGTCAGAGGGCGCCGTTGCGGACGGCCTGGTAGATGGTGCTGATCGTCGGTGTGAAGCCGAGGCTGCGGGCGAGGCTGATATCCATCTGCCCCTTCCACGGCTGGCTGAGCGGTTCGGCGGACGTGCCGTACGAGTAGCCGACGATCTGGGACATCTCGTAGATGCTCAGGGGTGACTCGTCGGCGATGTTGACCGTGCGGTGGTCGAACGCGCCCGTCAGGGCCAGGGTGAACGCCGTGGTGATGTCGGCGTGGTGGATGACGCTCAGCCGCTGCGCCGGGTGCCATCCCATGCTTGCCGCGAGTTGGGGCAACGATTCGAGGTGCCCGTCCTGGTCGCCGTAGATGAAGGGGAGCCGCAGGATGCCCCAGGTGAGGCTGCTGGCGCGGACCAGCTGCTCGGCTTCGATCTTGCTGGCGGGGTAGGCGAGCGTCGGCGCGACGGGGTCGTCCTCACGCCCGGGGTGTGGGCTCTCGGCGTCGTAGACGTTGGAGGTGCTGGCCAGCAGGAACCGGGCCTCGGGCGCGTACTGCTCAACGGCGGCGATGAGGTTGCGGGTGCCCTCGCGGTTGACGGTCCAGATCAGGTCGTCGTCGCGGGTGCGGAAGACGGCGGCCAAGTGGATGACCGCGGTGACGCCTTGCACGGCTGCCGGCAGGGAGTCGGGGCTGAGGACGTCACCCTCGGCGCGCTGCACGCCTTCGGGGACTTCTTTTCCGGGGCGGACGAGGGCGCGGCATTCGATGCCCGCCGCGGTGAGTCGTCCGAGCAGGCGGGGGCCGACCAGGCCCGTACCGCCGGTCACGAGAATCGTCATGATCCGTTCTCTTTCCGGTAGGCGATGAGTCGTTGGGTCGCGCCGCTGAGGACGCGGTTCATGGTCTCGATGTCCGCGGGGTCGACCCCGCCGAAGGCAACTTCTGCGATCAGCGCCATCGGATCGGGGAGCGAGTTCCACAGGTTCACGCCGGCCGGCGTGATGTGCAGCAGTTTCTGGCGCTGGTCTTCCGGGTCGGGTGCCTGTTCGATCAACCCTTTGCGCACGAGCGCCGCGATCACGGCGCTGAGGGTCGCTCGTTCGACCTCGAGTTCACGCGTGAGGGCCCGCTGGCCGACCGGCTGGCCGGCACTGAGCCGGTACAGCACGTACCACTGGGTGTTCCCGAGGTCGTAGGGGCGGAGTACGGATTCCATCAGGGCCCGGCTGGCGAGGAAGTACTTCTTCGCCCAGACGCCGGGGGCTTGCAACTCGTGGGCGGTCATGTCGTTAGGCACCTGACAAATAATGTCAGGCACCTAACGAAATGGCAAGAGCGACCCTAAGGGCAGGCCTTCAGCGATCGGTAACGCGTCTGCCGACCCCGCCGCACTACTGGGCGGCGCGCCGGTCGAGCCCAGCCCTCGCAGCCGGTCGCCGACCAGCTCGCGGGGCAGCATGGCGGCCTTGCGGCAGGCCAGCGGGAACGGCGCGGAGGTGCCGAAGTAGGTAATGTCCAGCTCGCCGGCGAGCAAGGTGTCGGCGTGGGATGCCGAGTGCGGCTTCACCACCGCAGCCGAGGCCTTCGCCACCCGACGTAAGGAGGACCGCCGCGCCTGCGAACTGCTCGGCGCCGGTCAGTGCTGCTGCCGAATCCCGATAACCCGTACGGCAGCTCAAGTTAGGAGCCTCCAGGTGACTCTGGGTGATCGTGGCGGGCAGGGTAGATCAGCCGGCGGGACCGGGGGTCGCGTCGGCAGGGAGGCAGCTGGCTCAGGCTGCGGCGCGGTCGAATGAATGTCTTGCGGTCGCGGATGAGTGCCCAGAGGACGTCAACGCGTCGCGGGCGAGGGAGAGCATGGCTCGGCGGTGGTTCTTGCGTTCGGCGCGCTTCGTCTCGTGGTAGGCACGCGACGTAGGGCATTCTCGGGCGGCGGTGAACGCGGCCATCCACAGAATGTGCCGCAGTCTCTGGATGAAAGCAACGAGGCGGGCGATGGTTGCCGGAGACCGTTCCGGAGTCGCGGGAGACAGGTGCCAGGCCGGCGTGGGCGGCCTGCCGTCTCCGAAGCACTGGGTATGCCACCTGGTTTAACCGCAGCCGGTCGGGAAACTGAGTCGCCATGCGTCTACCGACCCTGGTCAAGACCGCGGCGGCGGTCACCGCGACCGCCGCCGTCGGTGCTGTGATCACCTCATCCAGTACCTCGTCCGGCTGGTACCGCCGTCTGCGCAAGCCCTCCTGGCAGCCGCCGTCGGCCGCGTTCCCCCTGGTGTGGACGCCGTTGTACGCGTTGATCGCGGTGGCCGGCGCGCGGGCACTCGACCGCGCCGAGGGCGCCGAGCGGACCGCCTTCACGCGCGACTACGCGCTCAACCTGGCGCTCAACGCCGGTTGGACCGCGCTGTTCTTCGGTGCGCGCCGGCCCGCCGCCGCGCTGGCCGAGATCACCGCGCTGAACGCGTCCAACATCCTGTTGGTGCGTCGCGCCGGGCGTACCGACCGTCTCGCGGGCGCCGCGCTCGTCCCGTACGCGGGGTGGACCCTCTTCGCGACCGCGCTCAACGGCGCCATCGTCGGTCTCAACCGCGGCCGGTGAACCGGTCGCGCACGCCCCGACGGCAGGGAATTCCCGACAGGGGGAGCGCGCTTGATCCGACGTGACCGACTCACGGGGCCTTGATGATCTTAGTGACGTGCTGGAACGCCTGCGGTGGTCCGTGGGCGCCTACCGTCAGGACACGTTGAAACCCGGCGACCGGCACCCGGTCGACGGCACCACCGGGCGGTTCCATTTCGTGGCGGCCGGCGCCGTGGACGTGCGCGGCGACGCGGAGAGCGTCGCGCTCCAGGCAGGCGCCTTCCTGCTCGCGCCGCGCGGCGGCAGGCACACGTTCGTGGCGCGCGAGGAGACCACGCTGCACACCGGCGAGCTGACGGTCGCCTCCACCGGAGCGGCGCCTGTGCTGTCCGCGCTGCCGGACAAGGTGATCGCGCACTGCTTCGTGTGCCGGGAGCCCATTGTCGCCGCGCTGATCGAGAAGATGGCCGGGGAGGCCAGTCAGGACCGGCCGGGGTCGCGGTCGGTCCTGTCGCAGCTCGGCAACGTGCTCGCGGCGGCGGCGATCCGGTCGTGGGTCGAGTCCGGGTGCGGCAGCGCGGACCTCTTATCCGTACCGCTGAAGGACAGCGACGTGGGGCGTGCGTTGGCCGCGATCCACGCCGACCCGGGCGAGCCGTGGACGCTGGACCGGCTGGCGCGCATCAGCCTGGCGTCGCGGTCGGCGTTCGCGGAACGGTTCCGGCTCGCGGTCGGGGAGACCCCGGCGCGGTACGTCGCGCGGGTACGCATGGAGCAGGCCAAGCGGCTGCTGGCCGAGCGTACGACCGTGGCTGAGGTTGCCGTGCGGCTCGGGTACGGGTCGGAGGCGGCGTTCAGCCGCGCGTTCCGCCGGCATGAGGGCGTGCCGCCGACGACGTGGCGCCACGCCCCCACGGGCGAGGGCGTCAGACCTTTCGGGCGCTAGCGAACACGACACCGCCGGCGGCGGCGGCGACGCCGGCCACGAGCAGGGCCACCTGGATGTCGAACGCGTCGAGCAGCAGGCCGCCGGCGGCCGCGCCCACGGCGATCGCCACCTGGAACATGCCGGTGATCAGGCCGCCGGCCGGTTCGAGGCGGTCGGGCTCGACGCGCGACACCCAGGTCATGACGACGCTGGGGATGCCGCCGAACGCCAGGCCCCACAGGCCGACGGACAAGGCGATCAGGGCGTACGAGCTGGACAGCACCGCCACGCCGATGGTGGCCACGCCGATGAGCAGCGGGGACAGCAGCAGGATCAGGCGCAGGCGCCGGTCGGCGAGCCAGCCGGCGACCAGGTTGCCGCCGAATGTGGCCACGCCGAAGACGGTGAGCAGCAGCGCGAGCTGCGGGGCGGTGATGGCGGGCACCCGCTCGGCGGCCGGTCGCACGTACGTGAACGCGGCGAAGTGGCCGCCCGCGACGAGCAGGACGGCGAGCAGGCCGAGCTGCATGGTGCGGGTACGGGCGGTGTCGATGAGCGTCCGCAGCGGCGTCGC
Source organism: Luedemannella helvata (assembly GCF_039528415.1). Taxonomy (NCBI): domain Bacteria; kingdom Bacillati; phylum Actinomycetota; class Actinomycetes; order Micromonosporales; family Micromonosporaceae; genus Luedemannella; species Luedemannella helvata. The sequence goes on along the minus strand of NZ_BAAALS010000001.1, from coordinate 354,806 downwards.
GCCGGACGGCGCCACCGGCGGCAGCCACAGCAGTTGCAGCGACAGCGCCACGAACGCGACCACGACGGCCAGCCAGAACACGGGCCGCCACCCCAGGACCTCCCCGAGGTACGTTCCGACGGGTACGGCCGTGACCGTGGCCAGCGACATGCCGAGGTTGATGCTCATGGTGGCGCGGCCCATCCGGCCGGCGGGCACCAGGTGCCCCACGACGGCGAGGGCCATGGCCCAGAACCCGGCGATCGCGACGCCGAGCAGCAGTCGGGCGGCGAGCAGCACCGGGTAGGACGGGGCGACCGCCACGATCGCGTTCGACACGATGGCGAGCAGAGTCAACGACGCCAGGAGGTACCTGCGGTCCAGGCGCGGTACGAGGATGCCGACCGTGGGAGCGGCGATGATGCCGGTGATGGCCGTGGCCGTGACGGCCTGCCCGGCGGTACCTTCGCTGACTCCCATGTCGGCGGCGATGGGCGAGAGCAGGCTCGCCGGCAGGAACTCCGCCATGACGAGCGCGTAGATGCCGACGGACAGGGCGGCGACGGCGAGCCAGGGGGAGCGGTGGCGGCCCGCGGCACGGGCGGCGGGGACCACGCGCGGCTGCGTTGAGGTCAGAGTCACCACTCCAGAGTTGCCCGGCTCCCGCGGTCCCGGCTTGATAGCCCGTCGCCTATCCATGACCGATCGTCCAGGATGGCGTCGGCCCGGGTCCGCGCCGGTTGGCGCGGGTGTGTCATTGTGGCCGAGTGCTGTCGTCCGGCTACCGACTCGGCAACTATGAGGTTGTCCGTTTCCTCGGTGCCGGCGGCCAGGGTGCGGTCTACCTGTGCCGGCACGTACGCCTCGACCGCCTGGACGCGGTGAAGCTGCTGCCACACTACCGGGGCGACCCGTTGACGCGGCTGCGCTTCGAGCGCGAGGCCGCGAGCGCCGCGCGGCTGCACCACCCCAACCTCGTGACCGTCCACGACGCGGGTGAACTCCCCGACGGGTCGTTCTACGTCGCCATGCAGTACGTGGACGGGCCGAGCCTGTCCACTGTGATCCGTGAGGGTCTCATCGAGGACCGGGGCGGGATCATCCGCGTGCTCCGCCAGGTCGCGGACGCGCTCGACGTGGCGCACCGGGCGAACCTGATGCACCGCGACGTCAAGCCGGCCAACATCCTCGTCGCCAACGCCGGATCGGACGAACCGCACGCGTACCTGGTGGACTTCGGCATCGCGAAGCTGGTCACGACCGGCGACCCGTCACTGACGAGCCAGATCATGGGCACCTACGCCTACATGCCGCCGGAGCGTCTCGACGGCAAGTCGGGCACGGCGCAGTCCGACCAGTACTCGCTGGCCTGCACGGCCTACCACTGGCTGGTCGGCGAGGTCCCGTACCCGGAGACCAGCCCGGTGGCGCTCATGCGGGCCGTCACGGGCGAGCCGCCCCCGCGCGCCAGCGAGCGCCGGGCGGGCCTGCCGCCCGCCGTGGACGCCGTGCTGGCGAGGGCGATGGCCAAGTCGCCGGACGACCGGTACGGCACGTGCGCGGAGTTCGTCGCCGCGCTCGACACGGCGCTGGGCCAGCCGAATGTCGTGCCGGCCCTCCCGGTGGAGGGCGCCGCCGAACCGCGTCCCGCGATCTCCGCGCCCGGAGCCGAAGCCGCTGCCGCGTCCGGCGCTGGGGCCGCGGCCGCGGCCGGGGTCGCCGCCGGAGCGGGCGCCGTCGCGTCGCCGCGGTCCGGGCCACCGCTGCGCGCGCGGGCGTCCGTGAGCCCGTCCCGCCCGCCGGGTCCGGTCCCTGCCCGGCCGGACGGCGGCCAGCAGGGCGCGGGACACGTGCCGGCGCAGCGGGGCGCCCACCCGTCCGCGCCGCCGGCGCGGGGCACCGTGCACCGGGTGGAGCCCTGGTGGCGCAAGGCGCTCGTGGCCCTCGGGGTGCCGTTCTCGATGCTGATCGCGCTGCTGGTCGTGCCGGACGTGCAGGAGGTCTGGACCGCGCCGGAGCCCCGGTACGCGGTCGTGGTGGTGAGCGCCGTGTCGCTCGTCGTGGTGGGTTCCGGCATGCTGGGCGCCTGGCTGATGGCGTTCCGGCGGCGGCCGGCGTGGCTGTTCACCGCCATCAGCGTGCTCGCCTGGCCGGTGTTCGCGATCGGCAACGGGATCGGCCCGCGCGAGGTCCCCCTGAAGGGCGCCATCGGCGTGACCGGCACCCGCCCCCTGGACCTGCTGCGGCTGCCGCAGGAGCAGGCGTTCGCGCTGTTCGCGGCCGCGGCCCTGATCGCCGCGACGTGCCTGTACGGCGCGGTGCGCTGGAAGGGCAACCGCCCGACGGTGACGCGCCTGGCCGCGTCGCGCTGGCCGTGGCCCGCCGGGGCCGCCCTCGCCCTGACGGTCATCGGTTCCGGGGCGCTCGGTGCGGGCAACGTGCTGCTGCTGGCCGCGCTCGCGTCCCTGGTGGTCGCCCTCGTCTGCTTCGCGCACCGGTGGGTCGAGGCCTGGTGGCTGTACCTGACGGCCTACGCCGCGTTCGTGGCGCACGGCCTGTTCGTCGTGGACTACGGGCAGGCCATCGTGTACTACCTGGTGGCGTTGGGCATCGGCGCCATGGGCGTGGCCATCTGGCGCCACGACGCGGCCCGCCGCTGAACGGAGATCAGGTCGGGCATGCCGCCCCCTAGGGCCAGCTCACCTTCACCGGCATCCCGATAAACCGGGCGTACGGCTCAAAGGCTGCCTCCGCGGCCCTGCGGTCCTTCGCGGTGAGGGTGGCGAACGGGGTGACCGTGATGTCGACATGGGCGCGTTTGACGGCGCGGCGCCAGGTGCCGACGACGCGGCCGGCACGCACGACCGTGGGCTGGAAGATGCCGTTGCCCCCGGGGATGATCTTCTGTTTGTGCTCGTCGTCGAGCATCATCGAGCGATCCTTGAAGCCGAGCAGGTACTCGTCGAACCCGGGCAGCGCGCGCACCTGGACCCGGGTGTCGCGGACCGTGAATGACTCCAGGAGCGCGCGGTCGGCGAACATCTCGGTGCCGTCGACCCGCACCGTGGCCAGGGCGTCGCCGGCCGCCGCGATGGCGCGCTTGCCGTCGGTGGCCGTCAGCCCTGTCCAGCCCACGAAGTCCTGCCGGGTCGTCGGGCCGTGACTGCGGAAGTATCGCGTGGCGATGGTCGCCAGGGCCTCGTCGCGCTCGGGCCGGTGCGGGTCGGGCACCCACTCGTCGAGCAGCATGAACGCCTGCTCCTTGCCGATGTTCGGGGCGAAGCACGTGACACCCCGCTGGCTCGCGTACCACAAAAGGTGGTAGCCGAGCTGGCCGGTGACCGGCACGCCGGCATCGTTGAGCGCCGTGATGCACTCGGCGCGGGTGAGCCGCTTGCCGCCGGCCATCGCCGCGCCCAGCACGTCGACCGAACGGTCGGCGATCTCCTGGGTCAGCCCCAGGAACTCGCGGCGCTTGGCCGCTCCGGCGAGCGCGCGCACCCCCATGAGGTCGAGCATCCAGTGCGCGTCGCGGGGCGGCACGTAGTGCACCGTGCCGCGCATCGGCCAGGTGCGGATCGCCTCGCGCCGCTCGAAGGCCTCGTCGAGGTCGGTTGTCGTGAGCTTGGGCAGCCGCGCGCCGAACGACCACGCGGCGCTGCCGATGTCCTGCGCCTGCATGGCGCCGAACCAGGTGACCACGCCGGCGACATCGTCGGGCGCGGGTGACGGATAGTCCGCCGGACGGTCGGCGAGCAACAGGCTCATCATGCGCAGGGCGAGGGCGTCGGCCCGGCTCAACTCCATGCGGCCACGCTAGCGCCGCACTGTGACACGAGGCCGTGAGTCGACAGCCGTGCCGCACCGGCTCGGTCACGGCATGACAACCCATCGGAGGAGGCCGGCAACCGTGGGTAACGGGTACGCTCAGGCCCCCATGGACTCGCCGCACTCCACGACCCGCGACATCCGCCGTCGCAACAGGTCGGTCCTGCTGAGCACGCTCTTCAAGGACGGGCCGTTGAGCCGGCTGGAACTCAGCCAGGTCACCAAACTCTCCACGGCCACGGTCAGCACCGTGACCGCCGATCTGCTGGCCGACGGGCTCGTCGTCGAGGCCGGCCAGGTCGAGTCCGCCGGGGGCCGTCCCCGCGTGCTCCTGCGCCTCAATCCCGAGTACGGGTACCTCATCGGGGTCGACGTCGGCGAGACCGGCGTGACGGTCGAGCTGTTCGACGCGGCCCTGACCAGGCTGCGCGCCATCGAGCGCCCGCTGGACTCCGTGCGCCCCGAGCCGAAGGCCGTGGTCAAGGAGGTGGCCAGCGCCATCGCCGACATCCTGGCGGGCCCGCCGCCGGAGGAGACCGGACCCGCCGATGAGCTCGGGACTATCGACCCCGCGCGGGTGATCGGCATCGGCATCGGCGTGCCCGGCATCGTCGAGGAGGCGGGCACGGCGCTCGTGCACGCCCCGACGATCGGCTGGCACTCCGTCGCCCTGGCCGAGCTGCTCCGCGACGCCGGGGTCGCCCCGCCGGTGCTGCTCGGCAACGGCGCGCGCACGCTGGCGCAGGCCGAGATGTGGTTCGGCGCCGCGAAGGGGGTACGGCACGCGGTGGTCGCCCTCGTCGGCTCCGGCGTCGGCGCCGCGGTGGTCAGCGAGGGCACGCCGTACCGCGGGATGAGCGGCAGCGCCGGCGAGTGGGGGCACACCACCCTCGTGTACGGGGGACGCGGCTGCCGGTGCGGCGCGCGCGGCTGCGTCGAGGCGTACGTCGGGGCGGAGGGCGTCCTCGCCCGGTTGGCCGAGATCACCGGGGAGCCGGCCGACGACGACGAGGTCGCCGGCCTGACCGCGATGATCGCCGCGGCGGAACAGCCGGGGCCCGAGGCGGAGCTGGCCGACGCGGTGGCCGACGAGTTGGGCGCCGCCATCGGGAATTTGATCAACGTGCTGAACCCCGAAAGGGTGGTTCTGGGCGGCTGGGCCGGGCTCGCGCTGGGCGCCGCGCGGCTGCCGCGCATCCGGTTCGGCGCCCGCCGGCAGGCGCTCGATCGCCCGTACCAGCAGGTGTCTATCGAGCTCAGCCACCTCGGACCCGACGCGGTCGCGCTCGGGGCGGCCACCCTGCCCCTCGCGGCGCTGCTGGCGCGCGGCGGCGAAGCGCGCCGCTGAGCCGGCGCATGCGCCCGGCGAAGCTGGGTACTGAACCTCCTTGAGCCGATGGAGGTGGGGCGGATGCCGATCGGACCGCAGCCCAGGGGGGCGCGTGGCACTGTGGGCCATCCCTACAGCGCGCTGCGCCTGCGCCTGGTGCTCGCCCTCTTCGGTCTGGTGCTGTGCGTGCTCGGTGCGGCGTGGTCCCTGAGCCAGGGCTTCACCGGGTTCGGGATCGTGCTCCTCGTTCTCGCCGCGGTGACCGTCGCCGACCTCGTCGTGATCACGCTGCGGCTGCGGGCCGAGCGAGCCACCAGGAGGTAGTGACATGGGAACTGTCGCCTTCCTCGTGTCGGGCGAGGGAATCGAAGAGGTCGAGCTGACGCAGCCGTGGCAGGCGGTCAGCGAGGCCGGGCACCAGCCACGGCTGGTGGCGCCCGAGAAGGGCGAGGTGCAGGCCTTCCGGCACCTCGACAGGGCGGGGCGGTACCCGGTCGACGTGGTGGCCGCCGACGCCCACGCGGCCGACTACGACGCGCTGGTCCTGCCGGGTGGCGTGGCCAACGGGGACGCGCTGCGCCTGGAGACGGAGGCGGTCCGCCTCGTGCGGGAGTTCTTCGACGCGGGCAAGCCGGTCGCCGTGATCTGCCACGGCGGCTGGGTGCTCATCGAGGCCGGCGAGGTGGGCGGCCGCAAGCTGACCTCGTGGCCGACCCTGCAGACCGACTTCCGCAACGCGGGCGCGACCTGGGTCGACGCCGAGGTGGTTGTCGACAGGGCCGCGGCCGGCGGGGTGCACCGGGCGGGCGCGGCATCGACGCTCATCAGCAGCCGCAAGCCCGACGACCTGCCGGCGTTCTGCCGGGAGCTGGTCAACGCTCTGGCGTGAGCCACGTTCCGTCGGTCATCCGACCAGCTCATCCGGTGCGATCGATGGTTGCATGGTGGCATGCCGATCGCACGCCAGGTGCTCGTCGCGGGCCTGCTCCTTCTCGTCGGGCTCGTCCTGCTCGCCGTGCCCGCGCGGGCCGAGGGGCCCGTCCTCGTGCCGATCAGCGAGGGGCACGGGCTGTCCGTGCTCGACAGCTTCGGCGCGGCGCTGCTCGCGGTGGCCGTCACCTGGCTGGAGGTGCTGGTGGCGGTGCGGCTGCCCCGGCTCGGCCTGTCGCCACGCGCGCTGTTCGGCCTGGGCCTGCTGGCCGGGCTGGGCATCGGGCTCGTCGTCGCCTCGTCGTTCAGCGGCTTCTTCTGGTGGTGGGCGGTCGGCGCGGCGTGTGCCGGGGCCGCCGCGCTGGTCCTGGTGCCGCTGACCGCCCGACGCTGAGGGTCAGTCCGCCGCCTCGAAGATGCTGAACGACGCGCCGTGGGGGTCGAGCGCGTTGGCGAACCGGCCCTCCGGGATGTCCACGGGCGGGCGTACGAGGGTGCCGCCGAGGCGGGTGATCGTCGCGGCGGCCTCGTCGGCGTTCGCCACGCCGAAATAGACGGCCCAGTGCGGCGGGACGTCGGCCCCGAACAGGTCGGCCATGGCCATCATCCCGCCGATCGGCCGCCCGCCCACCATCCACTGCGTGTACGTGATCTCGCCGGCCTCGTTCAGGGTGTCCTCGGTGGCCCAGCCGAACACCGAGCAGTAGAACGCCTTCGCGGCGGCCACGTCCTGGCTGAACAGCTCCTCCCAGCTGAGCGCGCCCGGCGCGTTGAACAGCTCGGCGCCCGACATGGTGCCGGGCTGCCAGATGCCGACCACCGCGCCCGTCGGGTCCAGGATGATCGCCATGCGGCCCAGGTCGCGGATGTCGAACGGCGGCGCGATGAGCTGCCCGCCGGCCGACTCCGCCTTGGCCGCGGTGTCGTCGGCGTCGGTCACGATGATGTATGTGGTCCACACGACCGGCTGGTCCGGCGTCATGAGCGGCCCGGCGCCGGCCACCGCCAAGCCGTCCTTCAGGAAGGTCGTGTACTCGCCGGACGGCGACAGCCGCGGCTCCCAGCCGAACAGCTCGCCGTAGAACCGCCGCGTCACCGCCAGGTCGGGGGAGCCGAGGTCCACCCAACCCGGTACGCCCGCGCCCACCGCCGCCATGGCGCCTCCTCGTCAGCAGCCGCGCCGCGCCTAGCGGCGGTGCAGCGGGAACATGCCCAGCTTGCCGTGGTACTCGCGGCCGAGGACGTTGGTGTCCGAGCCGACGTACAGGCCGTAGTCGGTGGCGACCATGACGCCGACGCCCTTGCCCCGCAGGCGGGTCGGGTTCCACGCCAGGACGCTGCCGTCGCGCGGGTCCAGCGCGGCGATGCCGATGCGGGGGATGGCGCCCCGGCCCGCGAAGTTGCGCCCGTACGGGTTGCTCATCCAACGCTGGTGGCCGCCCACGTACACGGCCGTGCCGGTCACGGAGACCGCGGTCAGGGTGTCGCCGCCGGTGTGGTTGACCCAGGTGGGGTCGTGCGCGCCGGAGCCGCGTGGGTCGAACCGGGCCGCCGTGTCGCACATGCGTTGCGGGCCGGAGACGGCGCCCGTGGTGACCACGACGAAGTACGAGCCGGTGGGGGAGAAGTCGACCGCGCGCACGTACGTGTCGAACGAGCGGTGGCACCAGGCGTCGTACGCCAGGGTGTACCAGGGGTCGACCGTGGGCCGGCCCCCACCGACGTTGAGCAGCGCGAGCTGCGAGCGCGGCTGGCCATTGACCTGGGTGATCTCGCCGATGATGACCAGGCGCTGGCCGTCCGGGCTGAGCGCGGTGTCCTCGATCTTCACGCGCGGGTGGTTGGGGGCGGCGACCTCCACGTCGAAGCTGGGGTCCGGCCATCCGGTCCGGCTGTCGAGGCGGGCGAGCACGTTCTGCCGCCGGCCGCCGACGTAGGTGAACGTGCCGGCGACGTAGAGCGCGTTGCGGTGCAGCTCCATCGACTTGACCTCGCCGTTGCCGACCGTGCCCTCGAAGCCGTCCGTGATCTCGCCGTTGCTGAGGTTCAGGCGGACGACGCCGCGGCGGCGCTCGTCGTTGACGACCCGGAACCCGCCGCCCGCGTAGACGGTGTTGTCCGGGCCGGCGACCAGCGAGTTGACCGGGCCGTCGAGGTTGGGCCGGAAGTCGACGAGGCGCCCGGTGGAGCTGTCGAAGGCGAAGATGTACGGCTGGTAGTACGACTGACGCGAGCCGGCCTCGGCGATGCGGGCGAAGTTGCCGCCGACCACGACCGTGCTCCCGACCACGGCGATCGCGTTGACCTGTCCATCAAGGACATTCGGCGTCCAGTCGACCGGATCCTCGCTGACCACCGCGGGTTGATGGATGTCGGCATAACCCGGCGTCGTCCAGCAGAGGAACGTAATAGCAGTGGTGGCAAGGACCGCCAGGTATCGACGCATCGGGTTCTCCCAAAAGGTTGACGCACCCGGCACAACGATCAGGCGACCAGGCGCGTCGCGGGAGTAACCGACGTAATTACCGATTCGTCCCTAATTAGCCGAGGGAGTCGGCGGTGCGCCACCGCCAGGGCGGCCCGACGGGCGCAGCGCGGCGCACACCTTCTCCGCCGCGGCGACCTTCGGATCGGCGGTGGTGAGCTGGCCCGGCCCGGCCGAACCCGACACGCCGTTCTCGGCCAGGCAGTTGCGGTACGCCGCGAACGCAGAGTTGTCGCCGCCGAAGCCGCCGGGCCCGCCGCTCGGGCGCACCGGCGCGCACGCCTCCTGGGCCTTCTGCCACGTCTCCTGGTCGACACCCTCAGGCATGAAGCCGCCGCCACCGGGCGGCGCGCCGCCCGGCGGAGCGCCCCCGCCCTCCGGCATCGCGCGGGGGACGCGGCTGCCGGAGGGCGGAGGCTGGCCCTGTTGCCCCCAGGAGGGCAATGTGATGCCCTGCTGCGCGAGGCATTCCTGGTACGCGGCGAAACCGCCCTGGCCGTCGCTGGTCGCGGACGTCCCCTCGTCACCGTCACCACATGCGGTGAGCAGGGCCGCGATGCCGGCCATGGCCAGCACCGAACCGGCGGTTCGCCATCCGTACCTCAACGTCCTGCCTCCATGTCGCGTAGCCAGGCCTGCGGGCCGGTGACAGCACACCGCCCGCGCCTCGACGCGGCGTCGGACGAACCTCGGAGGGACCTCGGAATTCGGTCAGCCACCGGGGCGGCCTTTGAGCGCGCTCCGAGGTTCGACCCAGCGAATCGGGAGCCCGGGCTAGCACACTGCGCCACCATGATGTCCAGCACCACGCGCTCCCGATCCCGGCTGATCATTGGCGGCGGCGTCGCCGTCGCGGCCGTCGCGGCACTCGGCGTCGCCGGCGCAGTCGCCCTCAGCGGCGACGACAGGGCCGCCGCCACGACGCCCCGCACGGCCACCGTGAGCACGGGCGACGTCACCCTCACGGTGTCCGCGGCGGGGACGGTCAACGCCGTCGGCGCGCGTACCCTCAGCTTCGGCGCCAGCGGGACCGTCAGCTCGCTCAAGGTCGCCGCTGGCGACACCGTCGCCGAGGGCGCGGTGCTCGCGCGGTTGGACACCGGGGACGCGCAGGACGCCGTGCAGTCCGCCCAGGACAACGTCGACGCGGCCGAGGAGGCGTTGACCAGCGCCGAAAACGCGGCCGCCGCGGCGGAGGAGGCCGCGGCGCGCGCCGCCGCCACGCCGACAACACCACCGGGTACCTCCGGGAGCGCCGCCGGCCCCGCCGCGGGCGGGTCGGGCCCGACCAGCGGCTCGGGTGGCTCGCGCGGTTCGGAGTCACGGCAGGGCACATCGGCCGACGCCGTCTTCGCCGCGCAGCAGCGGCTCAACAACGCTGAGCTGGCCCTGGCCAACGCGCAGCGGGCGCTGGCCGGCACCACGATCAAGGCACCCGTCACCGGGAAGATCATTTCCATCTCGGGGGCGGTGGGCAGCGAGGTCAGCGCCGGCGGCGCGTTCATCGTCCTGGCCGGCCGCGACGACCTGGCCGTCACGGCGTCGTTCTCGGAGGCGGCCGTGGCTCGGCTGGAGGTGGGCCAGGCGGCCACCGTCACGCTCGCCGGCCGGGCGGCTGACCCCGTCGCGGGCACGGTGTCGCAGGTCGACCCCATCGGTACGGTCTCGTCGCGCCTGGTCACCTACGGCGCGCAGATCACCTTTACGGACGTGCCGTCCGATCTGCTTGTCGGGCAGAGCGCCGACGTGACCGTCACCACGGCCACCGCCACCGGCGTGCTGTACGTCCCGTCGGCGGCGGTGACCGGCATCGACGGGCAGTCGGGCACCGTGACCGTGGCGAGCGGCAGCGGCTCGACTACCGAGGTCCGTACGGTGGGAGTAGGGCTGCGGGGCGACCAGTACACCGAGATCACCTCAGGGCTGACCGCCGGGGAGACCGTCGTGCTGCCCGGCTGACCGACAGCCCGCTCCCAGCGACCTTCGAGGTCGCGACGCTAGACATGGGCCCATGGCAGGTCGGATCGCGGTGCAGGCAGGCCCGGCGCACGGGCTCGGGACAGGTGGACGAGTGGCGAAGATTCTCGTCGTCGACGACGAGCCGAACATCTGCGCGTTGCTGTCGGCGACGTTGCGGCTCACGGACTTCGACGTGCGCGTCGCGAACGCGGGCCGGGAGGCGCTCATCGCCGCCGAGGAGTTCGAGCCCGACCTCGTCGTCCTTGATGTGATGCTGCCCGACTTCGACGGCTTCGAGGTGGCGCACCGGCTGCGCGCGGCCGGACGGCGTGTGCCGGTGCTGTTCCTGACGGCGCGCGACGCGGTCGAGGACCGGATCTCGGGCCTCACCGTCGGCGGCGACGACTACGTCACCAAGCCGTTCAGCCTGGAGGAGGTCGTGCTGCGGATCCGGGCGATCCTGCGGCGCAGCCGCTCCGAGCCCGACGCTGACGCGGACGACCCGGGCGTGCTGCGCTACGCGGACCTGGAACTGGACGAGGACGCGCACGAGGTGCGCCGTGGCGGCCAGCTCATCGACCTGTCTCCGACGGAGTTCAACCTGCTGCGGTACCTGATGACCAACGCGGGTCGGGTGGTGAGCAAGGCGCAGATCCTCGACCGGGTGTGGAGCTACGACTTCGGCGGCGACGGCCGGATCGTGGAGTCCTATGTGTACTATCTCCGTCGCAAGATCGACAAGTTTGAACCGCCGCTGATCCATACTGTGCGCGGCGTGGGCTACGCGCTGCGGCGGCCGCGTTCGGACGGGTGATCGTGCCCGGCCTGCGACGACCCCGGTTCCGGTCCTGGCGGACCTGGACCCTGCGTACCCGCATGGTGGTCGTCGTTGCCACGCTCGCGGCGGTCGCGCTGATCGCGGCGAACGCCTTCGGCGTGATCCTGCTCCGCGGCTATCTCATGGAGCGGCTGGACCGCCGCCTCGAGGACGGGGTGCGGGCCGCCTCCCTGATCCGGCTGGACCAGGACGCCCCCGGGCCCAACCCGCAGTTCGACAGCGGTCGGCGCCCCAACCTGGGAAACCGGGGCGTGTTCGGGCCGGAGTACAACGCCTATCTCTACGACGCGGACGGCAACCGGATCACGCAGGACGCGCAGGGTCGGCCGCTCTTCCCGGACTGGAACCAGCCCGACCCGCCGGACCTGGGCGACTTCGCGTCGGTGGCCGCACACGCGGGCCGCGACGCCTTCACCGTCGGCTACTCGCGGGTCATGGTGGCCGAGCTGAAGAACACCAACGGGTACGTCGTCGGGGTCGTGTCGCTGGACGAGGTGGAGTCGATCCAGGACAACCTCATCGTCATCGACGCCGCCGTGATCGGCCTCATGTTGCTGTTCATCGGGGTGGCCGCGGCCTCCGTGGTGCGCATCGGGCTGCGCCCGCTGACCCGCATGGAACAGGCGGCCGCCGACATCGCGGCGGGCGACCTGTCGCGCCGGGTCGACGACGCCGACCCGCACACCGAGTCGGGCCGGCTGGGTACCGCGCTCAACACCATGCTGGGACGCATCGAGGAGGAGGTCGAGGCGCGCACCGAGTCGGAGCGGAAGCTGCGCCGGTTCCTCGCCGACGCCTCGCACGAACTGCGCACGCCGCTGACCTCGATCCAGGGCTTCGCCGAGCTGTACCGGCGAGGCGGCGTGCACCCCGGCCCCGAACTGGACGAGGCGATGGGCCGCATCGAGGGCGAGGTCGGCCGGATGCGGCTGCTTGTCAACGACCTGCTGCTGCTCGCGCGGCTGGATGAGGAGCGCCCGCTCGACCGCGCCCCGGTGGACCTGCTCGGCGTGGCCGCCGACGCGGTGCGCGACGCGCACGTGCGGGTGCCGACCCGGTTCGTCTACCTGGACGCCGTCGGCGGCCCGGGCGGGATCCTGGAGCCGGTGACCGTCCTGGGCGACGAGGCGCGCATCCGGCAGGTGGTGACGAACCTGGTCACCAACGCCCTGCAGCACACCCCCGACACCGCCCGCGTCGAGGTGGGCGTGGGCCGGCTCACGCCCGCGATGGCCGGCGGGCCGCCGACCGCCGCCGTGGGCGACCCGCTGCCCGACGACGTACCCGTGGCGGTGATCGAGGTGCACGACACCGGACCCGGCATGCGCCCCGAGGACGCCACGCGCGTCTTCGAGCGGCTCTACCGGATCGATCACAGCCGTACCCGCGTGCATGGTGGCGCGGGCCTGGGCCTGTCCATCGTGGCGGCCATCGTGACGGCGCACGGCGGCCGCGTCGAGCTGCGCACCGCGCCGGGTGCCGGCGCGCGGTTCCGGGTCCTGCTGCCCGCCGAGCCCGACATCCCGCGTGACGATGATTTCCCCGACGACCTTGCGGACTCCCAGCTTCCTTCGAGCTAACCACAGGTTCGCTCTGAACGGGACAGGCCACGATCCACGCCATGCGTGTGTGGCAACGACCGGTGATCCTCGTGAACACCGCCCTGGCCCTGGCGGTTCTCGCCGGGGGCTTCTGGGCCTATAGGACCGTGGCGGGGCCCGAGACGGCGCCGGCGGCGACGACCGGTACCCGCCTGGTGGCGGCAACCCAGGGCGACGTGACCGCGACCGCGACGGCGACCGGCTCGGTGGCCAGCGCCGCGACGGCGACCGCGAACTTCGCCACCTCGGGGAAGGTGACGTCGATCTCCGTGAAGGTCGGTGACGCGGTCAGGAAGGGCCAGGTGCTCGCGAAGATCGACCCGGCTGCGGCTCAGGCGGCACTCGACACCGCCGAGGACAACCTCGCGGCGGCCGAGGCGGCGCTGGACCGGGCCGAGGACGCCGCCGAGCCCGACGCCACGACGATCGCCAACGCCAAGGCCGACGTCACGGCCGCCCAGGCGTCCGTCGACGAAGCGGCGCGGACGCTCGCGGGCACCGTGCTCAAGGCCCCGATGGCCGGCACGGTGACCGCGGTCAACGGGACGCTGGGCGGCTCGTCGGGCGGTTCCGGCGGGTCGGGCGGCGGTTCCGGGGGCGGCGGCTCCGGGGGCGGCGGCTCCGGTGGCTCGACCTCGTCAAGCGGCTTCATCTCCATCGTCGACGTCAGGAAGCTGCAGGTCTCGGCGAGCTTCGCCGAGACGGACGCGACGAAGCTCAAGGCCGGCCAGCCGGCCACGGTGACGTGGAGCGCGCTGCCCGACACGCAGGTCACCGGCAAGGTGAAGACGGTCGCCCCGACGGCCACGACGGCCAACAACGTCAACTCGTACGCCGTGGTGATCAGCCTGGACTCGGTGCCGTCCGGGGCGCGCATCGGCCAGACCGTCACGGCCGTGGTGGCCATCTCCGCGGCGTCCAACGTCATCCGGGTGCCGGCCAGCTCCGTCCGTACGGTCGGCGGCCAGCGGCTGGTCACGGTCTCGACCAACGGCGCGACCGAACTGCGGCCCGTCGAGGTCGGCGTCGAGGGCGACTCGTACACCGAGATCAAGTCGGGCGTGAACGTCGGCGATCAGGTCGTCGTGGTGACCCAGACGACGTCCGGGGGCACCAACCAGTTCCCCGGCGGCGGCGGTTTCCCCGGTGGCGCGGGCGGCTTCCCCGGTGGCGCGGGCGGCTTCCCCGGCGGCGGCGCCGGTGGCGGGGGCCCGCGATGATGGCGCGGCACGCCCGCCCGGTGCTGGACGTGCGCGACGTGGTCAAGACGTACGGCGAGGGCGAGACCGAGGTCCACGCGCTGCGTGGGGTGAACCTCACGGTCGCGCGCGGCGACTACGTGGCGATCATGGGTTCGTCGGGCTCCGGCAAGTCGACGCTGATGAACATCCTCGGCTGCCTCGACGTGCCCACCTCCGGGCGGTACCTGCTGGATGGCGTGGACGTGAGCCGGCTGACCGACCCTCAGCTCGCCCTCGTACGCAACCGGCGCATCGGCTTCGTGTTCCAGTCGTTCAACCTGATCCCGCGCACGACCGCGCTGGCCAACGTCGAGCTGCCGCTCGCGTACGCCGGGGTGAAGGGGGCGCAGCGGCGCCGGCGCGCGCAGGCCGCGCTGGCGATGGTGGGCCTCGCCGACCGGGCGGGCCATGAGCCCAACCAGCTCTCCGGCGGCCAGCAGCAGCGGGTCGCGGTGGCCCGGGCGCTCGTCACATCCCCGGCGCTCGTCCTCGCCGACGAGCCGACCGGCAACCTGGACTCCCAGTCCACGATGGACGTACTCGGCATTCTCGACCAGCTCAACCAGGCCGGCCGAACGATCATCATCATCACCCACGAACCGGACGTGGCCGAGCACGCGCGCCGCCTCATCCGGCTCGTCGACGGCCGCATCGTCTCCGACGTCCGCCAGCGAGCACTTTCGGAGGTCCCGGCGTGAGCGTGTTCGAGACGGTGAGATTCGCCATTCGCGGCGTGACCGCGAACAAGCTGCGGTCGGGCCTGACGGTGCTGGGCATCCTCATCGGCGTCGCCGCCGTGATCCTGCTCGTCGCGGTCGGCACCGGTTCCGCGAAGGCGGTCCAGGATCAGATCGAATCGCTCGGTACGAACACGCTGACCGTGTCCAGCGGGGGCGTGCGCCAGGCGTCGGCCAACACGCGCAACACCGCGTTCAGCTTCGAGCTGGTGTCGGCGTTGGCCGACAAGTCCGCCGCGCCGGACGTGGCGTCCGTGTCCCCGGTCGTGACCGGCTCGCAGACGGCCACGTACGCCGGCATGGATCACTCGGTGCCGCAGTTCGTCGGCACGTACCCGGGCTATGTCGCGGCGTCGAACTTCGCCGTGGCCAAGGGTTCGCTGTTCACGCAGGACGACGTGACGCAGGGCCGCAAGGTCGCGGTCATCGGCTCGACGGTGGCCGAGGCGCTGTTCACCGGCGTCGACCCGATCGACCAGCAGATCACCGTCAACGGCACGCTGTTCAGGGTCATCGGCGTGCTCGCCGAGAAGGGCAGCTCGGGCTTCAACGACCCGAACGACGTGGCGATCGCGCCGATCAGCGCCGTGCAGGAGACGCTGACCGGGTACGGGTCGCTCAACCAGCTGCTCGTGCAGGCGACCAGCGCCGAGACGGTCGACGCGGCCCAGGCGCAGATCACCACGATCCTCAACGAGAAGCTGCGCGTGGCGGCGGGCGCGACCGCGCCGTACACGATCCGCAGCCAGTCGCAGCTGCTGGAGACCCGCACGGCCACGGCCGAGACGTTCACCGTGCTCCTCGGCGCGGTGGCCGGCATCAGCCTGCTCGTCGGCGGCATCGGCATCACCAACATCATGATGGTGACGGTCACCGAGCGGACCCGTGAGATCGGCATCCGCAAGGCTCTCGGCGCGCCCAAGCGCACCGTGCTCACCCAGTTCCTCGTCGAGGCGACCGTACTGAGTCTGTTCGGCGGCCTGGCCGGCGTCGCCGCGGCGCTGATCGGCAGCCAGTTCACCATCGTCGGCATCAAGCCCGTGATCGTGCCCAGCTCGATCGCCCTGGCCCTGGGTGTCTCCGTCGCCATCGGCCTGTTCTTCGGCAGTTATCCGGCCAGCCGCGCCGCGTCGCTTCGTCCCATCGAGGCACTTCGCTATGAGTAGGGAGCAGAACCCGATGACCGAGCCCACCACGGTCGAGCTGACCGATCCGCTGGACGACGACCTGGAACGCGAGCTCGCGGCCAAGGCGCCCCGCCAGCGCGTCAACAAGATCACGTTTGTGCTGGCCGGGCTGCTGCTCGTCATCGGCGGTTTCATCGCCGGTTCGCTCGTCCAGAAGAACTCCGGGAGTACGCCCACGAGCCCGGCCGCGCCTGGCGGGCTGACCGTCGGCCGGGCCGGACCCGGCGGCTTCGGCGGGGGACAGGGCGGCACGGGCGGTCAGGCCGGCACTCGTCCCGGCGCCGCGACGACCGGCACGGTGAAGCTCGTCAACGGTACGACGATCTACATCACCACGTCGTCGGGCGAGACGGTGACGGTGAAGACCACCGACGAGACGAAGGTGTCGGTGAGCCAGCCGGGCACCCTGAAGAACATCAAGGCGGGTTCGACCGTGACCATCCAGGGCCAGACCGCCACGGATGGCACCGTAACGGCCACCACCGTCACCGCACAGAAGTAGCGTCCGATCGACGGTGATGCCTGCGGCGGCGGCGCGATCGGGCGCGAAGAACCAGCCGGTAGGCTTTCGCCGTGACCCCCGCCCTGGCCACCGGCATTCTCATCACCTCGCTCGTCCTCGCCGGATGGGCGCTCGTCGCCGCGCTGCGCGAGCGCTGGCTCAACCGGGGCCACCTGGCGCTCGCGGCGGTCATCGAGGTCGCCGTGCTCGCCCAGGTCGTGATCGCCCTGGTGCGCATGGCGGGCGGCGAGAAGGCCGCCGAGCCGGCCACCTTCATCGGGTACCTGCTCACGGTCGCGCTCCTGCTGCCGGCCGCCACGGTGCTCGCCTACATGGAGCAGACCCGGTGGGGTTCGGTGATCATGGCGGTCGCCGGGGCGGTCGTGGCCGTCCTCATGCTGCGGCTCCAGCAGGTCTGGTGACCGCCGTGATCGACCAGGAGGCCCCGGAGACCCGCGAGGCGGCCACGAATTCCGGCCCGGGGCGCGTGCTCATCGGCATCTACGGGGTGTTCGCCCTGGCCGCCGGGGCGCGGGCCGGGGTGCAGATCGCCACGAAGTTCGACGAGGCCCCGGTGGCCTACGCCCTGTCGGCCGTGGCGGCGGCGATCTACCTGGTCGCGACCGTCGGTCTCGCGCTGGGCAACCGGTTCGGGCGCCGGCTCGCGTTCGTGTGCTGCGTGGTCGAGCTGCTCGGCGTGCTGACCGTCGGCACGCTCAGCCTGCTCGACCGGGCGGCGTTCCCGGACGCCACGGTGTGGTCCGGCTACGGCCAGGGCTACGGGTTCGTACCGCTCGTCCTGCCCGTACTCGGGCTGATCTGGCTAAGGCTGGGTCGCTAGCCAGGCGGCGGGGTGGGCGAGGACGTCCCGGATGACGGACCGGGCCGCGCCGACGACCGTCGCCTCGGGGCCCAACGCTGACGGGCGGACCGCCACGCGCGACCAGCCGGCCGTGATGACGCGCGTGGCCAGCTCCTCCTCGACTGGCGTGACCAGCCAGGGCGCCAGCGGCGCGAAGCTGCCGCCCAGCACGACCGCGTCCACGTCGAGCAGGTTGACGGCCGCGGCCAGCGCGATGCCGAGGGCGGTTCCGGCCGCGCGCAGCGCGCCCAGCATCGCGGGGTCGCCCGACTGGGCCAGGCGCTGGATGCGGTCGAGCCCGGCGGGGCCGGCGCCGGCCGGGTCGGTCAGCGGTACGCCGGCGGCGCGCAGGATCGCGTCCTGGCCCGCGTACTGCTCCAGGCAGCCGCGCGCGCCGCAGTGGCAGCGCGGCCCGTTCGCGTCGATGGTGAGGTGGCCGAACTCGCCGCCCCAGCCGTGCGCGCCCCGGTAGAGCTGGCCGTCGAGCACGATGCCCGAGCCGATGCCGATCTCGCCGGAGACGTAGATGAAGCTCGGGGAGGCCTCCGGGTCGGGCTCGCCGGCCTGCAGCTCGCCGAGGGCGGCCAGGTTGGCCTCGTTCTCCACCCGCAGGGGCAGTTCGCCGAGCTTGGCGGGCACGTCCACGTCCCGCCAGCCCAGGTTCGGGGCGACGTGGACCGTGCCGCCGCCGTCGCCGTGCTGGCGGACCAGGCCGGGGACGGCGAGGGCGGCGCCGGCGATCGGCAGGTGTTCGGCGACGGCGACCTGGGCCGCGTCCGCGGCCAGCTCCGCGACGGCCGCGAGCGCGTCGGGCGCGGGGCGGTCGCGCTGGTCCACGTGGCGGATGATCTGGTGTCGTACCGTGCCGGACAGGTCGGTGACGCAGGCCGCCAGGTAGTCGACGTTGATCTCCAGGCCCAGCCCGCAGGGGCCGCGCGGGCTGAGCGCGAGGCCCGTGGCAGGCCGGCCGACTCCGGCGCGGGGCACGGGGTCGAGCTCGCAGAGCAGGCCGCCGGCCACGAGATCGTCAACGAGGGTGGACACGGTGGCCCTGGTCAGGCCCGTGGCGGCGGCCACATCGGCGCGGGAGAGGGGACGCGCACTGGTGGCGACCCGGCGCAGCACGAGCGCGAGGTTGTGCTCGCGGAGGCTGTGCTGGCGGACGGGGGAGTCCATCGCCGTGGTCCGGACTGTCACCCCTTGACAATGTCACACCGACGTTAATAAGTTCAACCACTATACAAACGGCGTTCCGGAGGCACACATAATGACCACACAGCCCACCAAGGCGGACAAGTTCACCTTCGGCCTCTGGACCGTCGGTTGGCAGGCCCGCGACCCGTTCGGCGCCGCCACGCGCCCCGCGCTCGACCCCGTTGAGACCGCGCACAAGCTCGCCGAGCTGGGCGCCTACGGCCTGACGTTCCACGACGACGACCTCATCCCGTTCGGCTCGGACGACGCCGCGCGCGAGGGCCACATCGCCCGCTTCCGCAAGGCGCTCGACGAGACCGGCCTCGTGGTGCCCATGGCCACCACGAACCTGTTCGAGCAGCCCGTCTTCAAGGACGGCGGCTTCACCAACAACGACCGCGACATCCGCCGGTACGCGCTGCGCAAGGTCATCCGCAACATCGACCTCGCCGCCGAGCTGGGCGCCGAGACGTACGTGATGTGGGGCGGCCGCGAGGGCTCCGAGTACGACGGGGTGAAGGACGTCCGCGCCGCCCTCGACCGTTACCGCGAGGGCATCGACACCCTGGCGCAGTACGTCATCGACCGCGGCTACAACATCCGCTTCGCCCTGGAGCCCAAGCCGAACGAGCCCCGCGGTGACATCCTGCTCCCGACCGTCGGCCACGCGCTGGCGTTCATCGAGTCGCTGGAGCACTCCGAGATGGTCGGCCTCAACCCCGAGGTGGGCCACGAGCAGATGGCCGGCCTCAACTTCGTGCACGGCATCGCCCAGGCCCTGTGGCACGGCAAGCTGTTCCACATCGACCTCAACGGCCAGCGCGGCATCAAGTACGACCAGGACCTCGTCTTCGGCCACGGCGACCTGATCAACGCGTTCTTCCTGGTCGACCTGCTGGAGTTCGGCGGCGTCGACGGCGCCCGCGCCTACGAGGGCCCGCGTCACTTCGACTACAAGCCCTCGCGTACGGAGGACTTCGACGGCGTGTGGGCGTCGGCGGCCGCCAACATGCGCACCTACCTGCTGCTCAAGGAGCGCGCGGCGGCGTACCGGGCCGACCCCGAGGTGGCCGAGGCGCTGGCCGCCGCCCGGGTCGCCGGCACCCGCGAGTCCACCCTGGCCGAGGGCGAGACCTACCAGGGCCTGCTCAACGACCGGTCGTCGTTCGAGGACTTCGACTTCGAGGCGGCAGGCGCCCGCGGCAGCCACTTCGTGCGCCTCAACCAGCTCGGCATCGAGCACCTCCTGGGTGCGCGATGACCCTCGTGGCGGGGGTCGACTCGTCGACCCAGAGCTGCAAGGTCGTCGTCCGGGACGCGGAGACGGGGGCGCTGGTCCGCGAGGGCCGCGCCGCCCACCCCGACGGCACGGAGGTCCACCCGGACGCGTGGTGGTCGGCGCTCTCCGAGGCGATCGAGGGCGCCGGCGGCCTGGCCGACGTGGCCGCCGTCAGCGTCGGCGCGCAGCAGCACGGCATGGTGTGCCTGGACGGTTCCGGTGAGGTTGTTCGTCCCGCGCTGCTGTGGAACGACACCAGGTCGGCGGGTGCCGCCGCCGACCTCATCGCCGACCTGGGCGGCGGCTCTGTGGGGGCCGCCGCCTGGGCCGACCAGGTGGGCAGCGTGCCGGTCGCGTCGTTCACGGTCACCAAGCTGCGCTGGCTCGCGACCCACGAGCCGGACAACGCCGCGCGGACCGAGTTCGTCTGCCTGCCGCACGACTGGCTCACCTGGAAGCTGGCCGGCGCGACCTCGCTGGACGCCATCACCACCGACCGGGGCGACGCGAGCGGCACGGGCTACTGGTCGCCCCGTACGGGCGAATACCGCCGTGACCTGCTCAAACTGGCCCTCGGCAAGGACGTCGGCACACCCCGCGTGCTCGGTCCCGCCGACACGGCCGCCCACTCGCCGTCGGGCTTCGTCCTCGGTCCGGGTACGGGCGACAACGCGGCGGCCGCGCTCGGCGTCGGCGCCCGCCCGGGCGACGTCATCATCTCCATCGGCACGTCCGGCACGGTCTTCACGGTCGCCGAGGTGCCGGCCGCCGACGCGACCGGCACCGTGGCGGGCTTCGCCGACGCGACCGGCCGGTACCTGCCCCTGATCGCCACGCTCAACGCGGCCCGGGTGCTCGCCAGCGCCGCCACCCTGCTGAACGTCTCGCTGGACGAGCTGTCCGACCTCGCGCTGTCCGCACCGGCCGGCGCGGGCGGGCTCTCGCTCGTGCCGTACCTCGAAGGCGAGCGCACGCCCAACAAGCCGGACGCGACCGGTTCCCTGCACGGGCTGACCCTGTCGACGATGACGCCCGCCTTCATGGCGCGCGCCGCCGTCGAGGGCCTGCTCTGCGCGCTGGCCGACTGCCTCGACGCGCTCGTCGCGCAGGGAGCGGTCGTCAACCGGGTCATCCTGGTCGGCGGCGGCGCCCGGTCCGAAGCGGTACGCCGCATCGCCCCGTCCGTGTTCGGCTGCACGGTGCTCGTCCCGCCCCCGGGCGAGTACGTCGCGGACGGCGCGGCCCGCCAGGCGGCCTGGGTGGCGCTCGGCGGCGACGAGGCCCCGTCGTGGTCGGCGCTGGAGCCGGAGCGCTTCGAGGCCGACCCGACCCCGCAGGTCCGTGCCCGCTACGCCGAGGCGCGCGACCTCACGCTCAACCGCTTGTAGACCTCTCTCCTCTCAGGGATGAACCGGGCTGGCACCCACGGGGTGCCAGCCCGGTTCGCTGTACGGATCCTGCCGTCTCCGGCAACCAAGCAAGGACCCGATCAGGGGCGCGGTGCGGTCATCCGTCGCGCAGGCGCGCCTCGACGTGGGCGACCTTCGCCGTCATCGCGTCCGTGACACCGGGCCGGATGTCGGCCTTCATCACCACGCTGACCCTCGGCGCGCGGGCCTGGACCGCGTCGACAGCCGCCTTCAGGACCGCCATGGTCTCCTCCCAGGAGCCCTCGACGGTGGTGAACATGGCATCCGTGCGGTTCGGCAGGCCGGACTCGCGGACCACGCGCACGGCGTCCGCGACGTACTCCCCGACCGATTCCCCCACCCCGAGCGGCGTGATCGAGAACGACAGCAGCATGCGCCCAGGCTAACCGCGCGCACGCCCGGGACAGTCGGGTCCACGCCGTAAGTTTCGCTGTTCATTGATGCTCGGGGCATGAGCCGCATGTCATGCGTTGACATGCGTGAATAATGGTCGCGACCATCCCCAGGTGACAGCCCACAAGCTTAGGCGCGCCCTGCGCGCCAGTACGGCTGCGGCTCTGGCCGCCGTCCTTATCGCGCCCGGGCTGGCCTCCTCGCCAGCCTTCGCCGCCGATCCCGTCGAACTGATCGTCAACGGCTCCTTTGATACCGGTACCGCACCCTGGTACTCCTACGGCACCGCGACCGCTGGCGCGGTCGTGGACGGCGAATACTGCGCCGACGTGGCCGCCGGACTGGCGAACCCCTGGGACGCCGGCATCGGCCAGAACGACCTGACCCTCGTCGCGGGTGGCTCGTACACCCTGAAGTTCACCGCCTCGGCGAGCGCGGCCGCCGCCATCAAGGCGAACGTGCAGCTGGGCGTCGACCCGTACACGACCGAGCTGAGCCGGACCGTGGAACTCGGCGACAGCGCCGAGTTCGAGTACACGTTCACCGCCGCGAGCAGCACGGACAAGGCGCAGGTCGCCTTCCAGCTCGGCGGGAACGCGAACGCGTACACGATCTGTGTCGACAACGTCTCGCTCGTCGGCCCGCCCGGCGGTGGCGGCGGCGAGCCGACCGGCGCCGAGCAGCTGATCAACGGCGGCTTCGACGACGGCACGGCGCCCTGGTGGTGGACCGCGAGCGCGCCGTCGGAGGTCGTCGACGGGCAGCTGTGCGCCACGATCGCCGACGACACGGTCAACCCGTGGGACGCGATCATCGGCCACAACGACGTGAACATCGTCGCGGGCACGACGTACCGGCTCACGTTCTCGGCGAAGGCCAGCAAGGCCGTGACCGTGCTCGCCAACGTCCAGCTCTCCACCGAGCCGTGGACGCAGTTCCTGTCCCGGCCCACCACGATCGGCACCGAACTCACCGAGTACTCGTACACGTTCACGGCCGACGCCGACGCCCCCACGGCGCAGCTGGCGTTCCAGATCGGCGGCTCGGCCGGCGGCTGGACGCTCTGCCTGGACAACCTTTCGCTCAAGGGCGGGGCGGCCCCCGACGTGTACGAGCCCGACACCGGCCCGCGCGTGCGCGTGAACCAGGTCGGCTACCTGCCGGCCGGCCCGAAGCGGGCCACCCTCGTCACCGAGGCCACCGAGGCGCTGCCCTGGCAGCTGAAGAACTCGGCCGGCACCGTGGTCGCCTCCGGCACCTCCGCCCCGGCCGGCGTGGACGCGTCGTCGAACCAGAACGTGCACCGCATCGACTTCTCGTCGTACAAGAAGGCGGGCAGCGGGTACACGCTGGTCGCGGACGGGGAGACGAGCTTCGCGTTCGACATCTCCGCCTCCATCTACTCCGACCTGCGCTCGGACGCGCTGCAGTTCTTCTACATCCAGCGCAGCGGCATCGCGATCGACGGTTCGCTGGTGGGCGAGAAGTACGCCCGGGCGGCCGGCCACATCGGCGTCGCGCCCAACCAGGGCGACATCGACGTGCCGTGCCAGGCGGGCGTCTGCGACTACAGCCTCGACGTGCGCGGTGGCTGGTACGACGCCGGCGACCACGGCAAGTACGTCGTGAACGGCGGCATCGCCACCTACCAGCTGCTCAGCGAGTTCGAGCGGTCCAAGACCGCCGCTGCCGTGGCCGCGGCCCGGGGCGACAACACGCTGCGCCTGCCGGAGACCGGCAACGGCATCCCGGACGTCCTCGACGAGGCGAAGTGGGAGCTGGACTTCCTGCTGCGCATGCAGGTACCGGCCGGCAAGCCGTTCGCCGGCATGGCCCACCACAAGATCCACGACGCGGCCTGGACCGGCCTGCCGCTCGACCCGGCCGACGACCCGCAGCCGCGCGAGCTGCACGCGGTGTCGACGGCGGCCACGCTCAACCTCGCCGCCGTGGCGGCGCAGGCGGCCCGCCTGTTCGCCAACTACGACCCGGCGTTCTCGGCCAAGGCACTCGCGGCCGCGAAGACCGCCTACGCGGCGGCCAAGGCCAACCCCGCCAAGTACGCCCTGGTCAGCGACGGCAACGGCGGTGGCGCGTACGACGACAGCAACGTCACCGACGAGTTCTACTGGGCGGCGGCCGAGCTGTTCATCACCACCGGCCAGGCGACCTACAAGGCCGACATCGACGCCTCCCCGCTGAAGACCGCCAACGTCTTCGACGCGGGCGGCTTCGGCTGGCAGGGCGTCGCGGCGCTGGGCCGCCTCGACCTGGCCACCGTGCCGAACCTGCTGCCGGCCGCCGACCGCGCGGCGGTGAAGGCGTCCGTCGTGGCGGCCGCGGACGCGTACCTGGCCACCCAGGCCGGCGAGTCCTACGGCATGCCCTACGCGCCGGCCGACTACCACTACGTGTGGGGTTCGAACAGCGGCCTGCTCAACAACCTCGTCGTGGTCGCCACGGCGTACGACCTCACCGGCGCGGCCAAGTACCGCGAAGGTGTCGTCGAGGGCGTCGACTACCTGTTCGGTCGCAACGCGCTCAACCACTCCTACGTGACCAACTACGGCGACGTGACGCCGCAGAACCAGCACAGCCGCATGTTCGGCAACCAGCTCAACACCGAGCTGCCGAACCCGCCGACCGGATCGCTGGCCGGCGGCCCGAACGTCGACATCCAGGACCCGTACGCGGGCAAGCTCCTCAAGGGCTGCGCGCCGCAGTTCTGCTACGTCGACGACATCCAGTCGTACGCCACCAACGAGGTGGCCATCAACTGGAACTCGACGCTGGCGTGGGTCGGCGGCTTCCTCGGCGACCTGGGCGACGGCAAGGCCCCGGCGGCCGGCACCTGCAAGGTGACCTACGACCTGCAGGGCGATTGGGGCAGCGGCTTCGTCTCGCAGATCACCATCAAGAACACCGGCACGAAGGCGATCAAGAACTGGGAGCTGGCCTGGAACTTCGCCGGCAGCCAGAAGATCGACCAGCTGTGGAGCGCGTCCTACACCCAGTCCGGCGGCGGCGTGACCGCGAAGAACCTTTCGTGGAACTCGACCATCAACCCGGGCAGCTCGGTGACGTTCGGCTTCACCGGTGCCACGAGCGGCGCCAACACGTCCCCTGAGCTGTTCAAGCTCAACGGCGCGGCCTGCTCCTGACCCACCCTCGGCGGGTGCGCCCCGTCCGCTCCGCGGACGGCGCGCACCCGCCGCCTTGTTCCCCCCTTGCCCACCCACCCGCGTGCCCGCGTGCCGGCCCCTGCGTGCCTGCCCGCCCGCCCGCGTGCCCGCCCGCCCGCGTGTCCGCCCGCCCGCGTGCCTGCCCGCCCGCGTGCGTGCCTGCCCGCCCGACGTTTGGGCGATTCCGCGTGTAACAGGGCCCCTGGATTCCACGCGGAATCGTCCAAACGCCGGCAGGCAGGCGCCCACGAGATGCGCTCGGGGACGCGTACCCACGCCCCGGACGCCGGCCCTCTTCGGGCCGGCTTTCCCCTTCGGACCGGACCTATGGTCGGCCCGCCTCGGACCGGGCTCCCTTCAGCGGGGGGGGGCGACGCGCGGCGGATGTGGGCGGGGCGGATGCGGGCGTGGGGATGATGCGGGCCGCGGGGCGGATGCGGGCGTGGGGATGATGCGGGCGCGGGTGGGGGCGCGGGTGGGGCGCGGGTGGGGGTGGGCGGACGAAGGCCGGCGCTGCGTTGTTAGCGGGGGCGGCGGGTGGCGAGCGCGCCCGTTATCTCGTGGAGGAGGGGTTCCGGGGCGTAGAGGCGGGCTGCCGTGACGTGGATGACCAGCCAGCCGGCCGCTTGGAGGCGGTTGAGGCGGTCGCGGTCATGGTTCAGCTGATCGGCACTTGCGTGCCACACGCCGTCGTACTCGATGGCCACGCGAAGGTCCGGGTAGGCGAGGTCGACGCGGGCGATGAAGCCGGCCGCGTCGTAGATCTTCCACTGGACCTGTGGCGTCGGTAGGCCGGCGAGCACCATCATGACCCGCAGCCGGCTCTCCTGCGGTGACTCTGCCCGCCCGTCGACGAGCCCGACTGTCCGGGCGAAGCGTACCGACCCGTAGGCGCCTCTTCGCGCCGCGGCGTGTGCCGACAGCGTCGCCTCGTTGACGAATCCGGCCCGGACGATCCGGTCGAGCAGGACCACGGCCTCGATCGGGTCCAGCCATTGGGTGAGATCCCAGCAGGTGCGTAGCGGTGTGGTCACCGGGATGCCCTTGATGACGCAGCGTTCGGCCGCGTCGAGGTGGCCGGCGTGCGCGATGACGTCCCGTACCCGGGGCCGACCCGCCTCCGGCGTGATGACCTCGACCGGTTCGGCCGGGCGAGCCAACCCGGGGCCGAGCAGGGTCGCCGCCGAGCGGCCGGCGATGGCGCCGCCGTCCGGCAGCAGGTGGGCGGCGACCGCGCGACAACGTAGTTCGTGGGTGACCGGCAGCGACGCGTCGGCGTAGACGCCGCGTACCAGCCGGCGCCAGGCTTTGCCCTGCAGCTGCGTACGGCTGATCAGCCCGGCGGCCACGGCGGCGGGTCCGTCGAAGAACCGGCCGCGCAACCCGGGTGGTCGGTGCGGAAGCCGGGCCATGGGCCCATCCTGCGGCGTCGCCCGGCCGGACGCCATGCCTGTGGATAACGTCGCGTTTGGACCCCACGCCGTGGATAGCGCCAGGCGGGGCGGCGTCAGTTCTCCGGTCTGACGCCGCCCCGTCCCCGTACCCGCGCCCCGTGTGATGCGCTCCCCCGGAGCCCGGCGGGCCAGCCGGGGGTTTTTTTCGTGGTGCCCCCGCTCGGTTCGAGTCGTCAGGTTCGACGGTGGTTCCCGGAAGTTTTAGCGAAGTTCGGCCCGGTGGGCGCGCGCCGCGGCGCGGTGCGCCCGCGCGAACAGTCCCAGGCGCGTACGCGCGGGCACGGCGACCCGGCGGCGCAGGATCTCGTAGTCGGCACGTTCGATCTGGCGCAGGATGCCGCCGTAGAGCTCGTGGGCGGTGCGTACGCAGGGGCGAGACGACGGGGCCAGCAGGTCGATGCCCGGTTCGGCGGCGGCGTAGTGTTCGCGGGCGCGGGCGATCTCGAAGGCCAGCAGCGAGCGTACGGCCGCGGACGCGCGCGGGGCGGCCAGGTCGTCCCGGGTCACGCCGAACCGGGCCAGGTCCTGGGCCGGCAGGTAGACCCGGCCGCGTGCCAGGTCCTCGCCGATGTCGCGGACGAAGTTGGTCAGCTGGAACGCGAAGCCGAGCTGCCGGGCGGGTTCGCGGGCGGCCGGTTCCAGCGGTTCGAGGATCGGCAGGGTCATCTCCCCGATGACGGCCGCCGAGCCCTCCATGTAGGACAGGGTGTCGTCGTAGGTCTCGTAGGCGGTGACGGTCAGGTCCATCGTCATGGCGCGGAAGAACCGTTCGAAGATCTCCCGGTCGATGTCGAAGGCGCGCACGGTGTGCACCACGGCCGGCAGGAGCGGGTCGTGGGTCGGGGCGCCGTCGAGTGCCGCGAAGAACTCGTCCGCGAACGTCGCGAGGGCCCGGGCCCGGTCCTCGACGGCGGCCGTGGCCGCCAGGTCGTCGACGATCTCGTCGGCGTACCGGGTGAGGCCGTAGAGGGCGTGCACGTGGCGGCGTTTCCATGCCGGCAGCAGCAGGGTGGCCAGGTAGAACGAGCGGCCGTACCGGGCGTTGAGGCGCCGGCAGCGCTCGTACGCGGAGGTGAGGGTGGGGGAGGGGCTGGGCACGCTATGCCTTCCGGACGCGTTCAGCCGCCAGGCGGCCGGAGATGAGGACCGTGGGCACGCCGACGCCGGGGTGCGTGGCGGCGCCCGCGAAGAACACATTGGACAGTCCGCGCACCCGGTTGGCGGGACGGAACGGGCCGGTCTGCGCGAACGTGTGGGCCAGCGAGAACGGCGTACCCATGGGCAGGTCCATCGCCGCCCAGTCGACCGGGGTGACCGTACGCACGACGTCGGCGGACGAGCGCAGGCCGGCGTAGCCGCGTCCCGCGAGTTCGGCCCAGGTGGCCTCGACGAGCCGGTCGCCGTCGGCCGCCCAGTCGAACCGGCCGCCGAGGTGCGGGGCGGGTACGAGCACGTAGTAGCTGTGCCGCCCGGCCGGCGCGAGCGCCGGGTCGGTGCCGGACGGGTGGCAGACGAGCAGCGAGGGGTCGCTCTGCGGGACGCCGCCGCGTACGAGCTCGTCGAACGTCGTCCGCCACGCGCGTCCGAAGTGGATGTTGTGGTGGGCGAGGTCGGGTGACGACCAGTCGGCCCCGACGTGCAGCAGCAGGCACGACGGCGCGTAGCGGGCGCGGGCCAGCCGGCGGGGTGCGGGCCGGTCCGGCAGCAGCGACCGGTAGGCGACCCCCAGGTCGGCGTTGACGATGACGGCCTGCGCCTCGATGCGCGACCCGTCGGAGGTGATCACGGCGGTCGCCCGCCCGCCGCGCGTCTCGATCCGCGTCACGGGCGCGCCGTACGTGAACTCGACCCCGTGCTTCTCGGCCGCCCCGGCCAGCGCCCGCGCGAGCGCGTGCATGCCCCCGCGCGGAAACCACACGCCGGCCACGGTGTCCATGTAGCTGATCACTCCGTAGAGGGCGAGGGCCTCGTGGGGCGCCATGCCCGCGTACAGCGTCTGGAACGAGAAGACCTTCTGGGTACGGGGGTCCCGGAGGTGTTTCGCCACGCGTCCGCTGAGGCGGCGCAGGCCGCCGAGCGCCACGAGCCGGGCGAGGTCCGGCCCGACGAGCCCCAACGGCGAGTCGATGTTGCGGTCGATGAACGAACGGAACTCGACCTCGTAGAGCCGGGTGAGCCACCGCGCCAGGTCCCGGTACCCGGCCGCCTCGCGCGGCCCGGCGAGCGCCTCGATCTCCGCCGCCATCGCGTCCGGGTCGGTACGCACGTCCAGGGTGGAGCCGTCGGCGAAGTGCGCCCGGTACGCCGGGTCGAGCGGCACCAGGTCGAGCCAGTCCGTGAGCGTCTCGCCCACGGCGGCGAGCGTCGAGTCGATCACGTCCGGCATGGTGAGCACGGTCGGCCCGGTGTCGAACGAGTAGCCGTCCACCCGCAGCTGCCCGGCCCGCCCGCCGGGCGCGTCCGTGCGCTCGATGACGTGCACCCGCCGGCCGTCCCCGGCCAGGTGCAGTGCCGCCGCGAGGCCGCCGAGCCCCGCGCCCACGACGACGACGGGCCGCTCACGCATCGGCGGTCACCGCCGCCCGCCGCAGCCACCGCGCCGCCCGCCGCCACATCTCGGCATCCAGCGCGAGGATCATCCCGTTCACCAGCAGCATGGTCGTGACCAGGAAGAACACGGCCTCTTCGAGGGGCAGGCCGAACGGGCGCAGGCCGAGGGTGCGATCCGGGTTGATCCACCAGGTGCCGGCCCGGATCGCGATCAGGTCCACTGCCCACAGGTACGCCGTGGGCAGCGCGACCGCCCACGCCCGGGCGCGACCGTGGGCGGCGAGGCGGTCGCCGCCGAGCGCCCATTGCAGCGCCAGGAGCGGCCCGAACCAGCCGACGATCGCGGTCAGGTAGAACCCGTGCGACCACACCGGATGCGCCGCCCAGGCGGCCACGGCGGCCGCACCCCAGCCGATCCCGCCGACCCAGCGCGCCGACCCGCCCGCGCCGGCGGCCGGGGCGACACGCGCGAGGACCGCGATGGCCACGAACCCGACGAGCAGGGACTGCCCCATCATGAACAGGTACTCCTCCAGCGGCACCCGCAGCGCCTTGGCGGCCACGTCGCCGTGGCGCCACACGTCGTGCGCGATGAGCCACGAGTCCCACGGGGTGGTCCAGGCCACGGCCAGCGCCGTGTAGGCCCCGAGCGCCCCGAACGCCGTCCGGGCCGTGGCGAGCCGGCGTCGTGACGCCCACACCGCGACAGCCGCGAGCGCGAGCGGCGGCGCGAGCCAGCGCAGCAGGAACTCCAGGTAGGTCATCAGCAGCTGCGCCGGGTCAGGTAGTCGGTCAGGGCGGTCAGTTCGGCGCGTACCTCGGGTTTCATGGGTACGGACGAGAGTGTGTCGCGGGCGTCGCGTACCAATGCACTGGCCTCGACCACGGCCGCGTCGCGCCCGCCCGCGGCCTCGACCAGGTCGGCGGCCGCGCGCAGCTCGTCCGTGCGGCGCGGCGGCCGGGCGAGGAGCTTGTGCAGCGTCACAGCGTGCGGGGTACCGGAGTCCAGCGCCAGCAGCACGGGCAGGGTCCGCTTGCCTTCGCGCAGGTCGGAGCCGGCGGGTTTGCCGGTGTGTTCCGGGCTGCCCCACACGCCGAGCAGGTCGTCGATCGCCTGGAACGCCTGCCCGAGCAGGGTGCCGGCCCGGCTCAGCTGGGCGGCCCGGGCGGGCGGCGCGGCCGCGAGCACCGGCCCGATGGACAGGGCGCAGGCGAGCAGCGAGCCGGTCTTGGCGGCGGCCATGGCCCGGTAGCTGGCCAGGTCACGCGGACCGTCCAGGTCGGCCGACTGGCCGGCGACCAGCGTCATCGCGGTGCGGGTGAGCAGCCGCGCCGCGTCGGGCGCCCCCGGCGCGGTGGTGTCCTGCACCAGCTCGACGGCCCGTACGAGCAGCGCGTCGCCGGCGAGCAGCGCGGGTCCGATGCCGAACTCGCGCCACGCGGTCGGCCGGTGCCGGCGGGTGCCGTCGCCGTCCATGATGTCGTCGTGCAGCAGCGTGAAATTGTGCATGAGCTCCACGGCCGCCGCGCCGGCCGCCGCGGCGTGCCGGTCCACGCCGACCGCCTCGGCGCCGAGCACGGCCAGCGCGGCGCGCACCTGCTTGCCGCCCGAGTTGGGCCGCGGCACGCCGTCGGCGTCAGCCCATCCCAGGTGGTATTCGGCGATGCGGCGCACGGTCGCCGGCAGGTCGGCCACCGCACGGCGTAACGCGGGGTCGACCAGGCGCCGGGCGCGCGCCAGCACGGCTGGTTCGTCGACGGCCATCGTGGCCGATTCCGTGGCTTCCTCGATCATGCAGCCTCCACACTCGAGGGGTATTCGTCGCCACGCGCGACCACGGATGGGTCGGTGTTACTCATCTTCTTATCGCTGGTCACGGCGCCGCCGTGTGCCTCACGATAGCGGTGTGCCGCTGGTGACCATGCATATCTGGCGGGTGCCACCCGTGCGAGTCGGCGCCGCGCTGTGGCGCGTGGCCCGCGACCGCGGCCGGGTCCGCGCGTTGCCCGGGTGCGCGTTCGCGAAGGTGCTCGGCACCGGTCGGGGCTTCGGCCCGGGCGGGGCGGACGCGACCCGGTGGGCGGTGCTGTCCGCGTGGCACTCGCCGGCCGCCGCGGCGGACTTCGAGGCGGGTACGGTCGCCAGCGCGTGGCGACGGATCGCGACCGCCGAGTGCCGCCTGGACCTGGCGCCCCTGTCGGGCCGCGGCACCTGGGCGGGTCGCCGCCCCTTCGAACCGGACCCCGGGGCGGCTCCCGACCGGGGCATCGTCGTGGCACTGACGCGGGCGCGGCTGCGTCCGGCGCGCGCCCTGCGGTTCTGGCGGGCCATCGGGCCGGTCGCGGACGCGGTCGCGCGCGCCGACGGGCTGCACGCCACGTTCGGCGTCGGCGAGGCGCCGATCGGTTGGCAGGGCACCGTGAGCGTGTGGCGCGACGCGGCCGCCCTGCGCGCGTTCGCCTACCGGAACCCGGCCCACACGAGCGCGATCGCGGCGACCCCGGCAGAGCGCTGGTACGCCGAGGAGCTGTTCGCCCGCTTCGCGCTGCTGGATGTGGCCGGCGACCGGTCGGTCATCGGGTGGGCGGCCGCGTGAGGCTCGTGTGGACACTGCTCGCGGCCCTGGTGGCGGCCGAGATCTGCTACCCGCTCACGACCGGGGCGGTGCGGGCCGCACTGGTCGTGGTGACCGTCCTCCTCGGCTTCGCCGCCAGCCTCGCCCACGCGATCACGGCCCGCGGCGCGCGGGCCGGCGCGGCTCTGCTCGGCGTGGCCGCGGCGGGGTTCGCGGTCGAACTGCTGGGCGTACGGACCGGCGTCCCGTTCGGCGGGTACGACTACGCGGCCAGCCTCGGCCCGCAGCTCGGCGGCGTCCCCCTCCTGATCGGCCTCGCCTGGGCGTGGATGGCCTGGCCCGCCTGGCTGGCGGCCGGCCGGCTGGTCACCGGTCGCTCCGTGCGGGCCGGCGTGGCCCGGGTCGTCGTGGCCGCCGTGGCACTGGCCGCGTGGGACCTGTTCCTCGACCCGCAGATGGTCGCGGACGGCCACTGGGTCTGGCACGACCCGGACCCGGCGCTCCCCGGCGTCACCGGCGTCCCCCTCGGCAACTACCTCGGCTGGCTGCTGGTCGCGTTGATCGTCGCGACCGGGCTGACGGTCGCGCTCGGCCACGCGCGCCCGTCCGCCACGGACGCCCCGATGCTCGCGTTGTACCTGTGGACCTACGCCTCGTCGGTGCTGGCGCACGCGGCCTTCCTGTCGTTGCCGGCCTCCGCCGCCTGGGGCGCGCTCGGCATGGGCCTGGTCGCCGTCCCGTTGGCGATCAGCTGGCGCCGCGGGGCGACGCCGTGACCGCGCCGTTCTGGCTGGCGACGCTGGTGGCCGCGGGCGCGTCCGGAGCCGTCGCCGCCACCGCACACGCGATCGTCAACGCCCGGCTGCTGCCGCGCGCCCGACCGACCGGGAGCGCGGGCGGGCCGGGTCGCCCCGGCCCGGACCTCCGCGCCGCGCGGCCCGCGCGCAGCGTGCCGGCGGCAGGCCCGGCCCGGCCGGCGCGCGTGTCCGTGCTGCTGCCCGCCCGCGACGAGGCGCGGCGGATCGGCGCGTGTCTGTCCGCGCTGCTCGCCCAGGGCGACGCCGCCGAGATCCTCGTGTACGACGACGGCTCCACGGACGGCACGGCCGACCTGGCGCGGGCCGTCGCGGGCGGCGACGCGCGGGTGCGGGTGCTCGCCGGGGACGGGCCGCCGCCGGGGTGGCTCGGCAAGCCGTACGCCTGCGACCGCCTCGCCGCCGCGGCGACCGGGGACGTCCTCGCGTTCGTCGACGCCGACGTCGTGCTCGCGCCCGGCGGGCTCGCCGGCGCGGTCGAGGCGCTCGACCGGACGGGGGTGGACCTGCTCACGCCGTACCCGCGCGTGGTGGCGCACGGGCTCGGGCAGCGGCTCGCGCAGCCGCTGCTGCAGTGGTCGTGGCTGACGTTCCTGCCGCTTCGCGCGTTGCGCCGGTCGCGGCGCCCGTCGCTGGCCGCCGCCGGCGGCCAGTTCATGCTCGTACGGGCGGACGCGTACCGGCGGGCGGGCGGCCACGCCGCCGTCTGCGACCGGATCGTCGAGGATGTCGAGCTGGCCCGGGCGGTGAAGCGGGCCGGCGGCACCATCGGCCTCGCGGACGGGTCCGCGCTGGCCACCTGCCGCATGTACGACTCGTGGCGCGACCTGGTCGACGGTTACACGAAGTCGCTGTGGGCGGCGTTCGGCTCGTCGGCCGGCGCGCTCGCGATCGTGGCGCTGCTCGGTTGGCTCTACCTGCTGCCGGTGCTCGTCGTGCTGACGGCCCCCGCGTGGCCGGGGTGGGCGGTCGCCACGTGCGTGGCGGGCTGTGTCGCGGGCGTCGCCGGGCGGGTCGTGACCGCGCGGGTGACCGGCGGGCGCGCCTGGCCCGACGCGCTGGCCCACCCGGCGTCCGTCGCGCTCTTCGGCTGGCTGGTCCTGCGCTCGCTGCGCCACCGCCGCCGCGGCGCGCTCCGCTGGAAGGACCGCACCCTGGACGGCGCGCGATGAGAAGAAGCGGTGCGAGTGCGCGGGGCGCGGGTGTGGCCGGGCGTGGCGGGGGTGCGGTGTGAGCCGGGTCGTGGTCGTCGGGGCGGGGGTCGGTGGGCTCGCGGCGGCGGCCCGGCTCGCGCGGGCCGGGCACCACGTCACTTTGCTGGAACGGGCCGCGACCGTGGGCGGAAAGTTGGCCTCCTACGAGCGGCACACCGACGTCGGGACGTTCCGGTTCGACACCGGCCCGAGCCTGCTCACGCTGCCGGACGTCTTCGCCGAGCTGTTCGCCACCTGCGGGGCCGACCTGCGTGAACGAGTCGACCTCCGGCCGCTGGACCCGGTGGTGCGGCACCGGTTCGCCGACGGGACGTGGCTCGACTCGTCCAGCGACCACGCGACCTTTCTCGCCCGCATCGACGCCACCCTCGGCGCGGGCGCCGCCGGCGACTGGGACCGGCTGTGGCGGCGGGCCGGGCGGGTGTGGCGGGCGTCGTGGCGCGACGTCCTCACCCGCGACCTGGACCGGCCGCTCGCGGCCGCGCGGCTGGCCTGGCGGCTACGCGACCTCGCGGCGATCGCCCCGGGCGTCACGCTCCGCGACGCCGGGCGCCGCGCGCTGCGCGACCCCCGGCTGCGCACGCTCCTCGACCGGTACGCGACATACGCGGGTGCCGACCCGAGGCGCGCGCCGGCGGCACTGCTCGCCATCCCGTACGCGGAACTGGCGCACGGTGGGTGGTACGTCCGGGGCGGTCTCACCCGGCTGGCCACGGCGCTCGGCGAGCTGTGCGCCGAAACGGGCGCGGTCGTGCGTACCCACGAAGGGGTGAGCCGGATTCGCGTGGACGGTGACCGGGCCACCGGGGTCGAGCTCGACGGCGGCGGCTTCCTGCCCGCGGACGTGGTCGTGGCCAACGTGGACGCCGCTCACGTGTACGGGCGCCTGCTGCCCGACCGCCGGCGCGCGGTGGCACACCGCGAGCGCAGCCTGGCCGGGTTCGTGCTGCTGCTCGGCGTGCGGGGCGCGAGCGGGCTGGCGCACCACACGGTGACCTTTCCGGAGCGCTACGACGCGGAGTTCGACGCGGTCTTCGGCGGGCGGCTCGCCGAGGACCCGGCCGTGTTCGTCACCGTGGCGGACGACCCGGCCGTCCGCCCGGCCGGGCACGAGGCGTGGTTCGTGCTGGTCAACGCCGCCCCCCACGGCGCGGTCGACTGGCGGGCGCCGGGCGTCGCGGACCGGTATGCCGACCGGGTGCTCGCCGTGCTCGCCGCGCGCGGCATCGACGTGCGCGACCGGCTCGTGTTCCGGGAGTTGCGCACCCCGGCCGACCTTTCGGACGCGACCGGCGCGCCGGGCGGGGCGATCTACGGTACGCCCGCGCACCGGCTGCGGCGGCCGGGCAACAGGGGACCCGTGCGCGGACTGTTCCTGGTCGGCGGGTCCGTGCACCCGGGTGGCGGCCTGCCGATGGTCGCGCTGGGCGCGCGGATCGTCGCGTCCGCGATTGGTCCCGCTTGGTGACAGGGCGCTTACGCTGCGGTGACGCTGTCGTCTTCGAGATGAGGGACGCGCCGTGGTCCGGTAGTCTGGCGGCCGGCCCCGGAAGGACCCCCCGATGATCTTGATGCGACGCAGGCGCGACAGGCGGTGGTGGACCGCCATCGGCGCCGTCCTGCTCACCCTGCTCGGCGTCGTCTCCGGCCCGGCCGGGCCGGCGGTCGCGGGTCCGGGGGCCGGCCCGCGCTCGGCCGCGCCCGACGCCGACGAGAGCGACAACGGCCTGCGCAAGAAGCTCGAAGAGTCCGCCCTCGCCTACAGCAAGGCGCAGGTCGAGCTCAAGAAGTCGCAGAAGAAGCAGCGCGAGCTCGAAAAGCAGATCCGCGCCGCCGACAAGGAATACCTGGCGGCCACCGCCGAGGTCGGCCGGATGGCCGCCGGCCGCTACAAGGGCTCCCAGGTCAGCATCGTCAGCGCCCTGCTCGGCGCCAGGAACAGCAGCGACATGCTGCAGGGCGCCACCATCGCCGCATACGTGATCGAGCGCGACGACGAACTGCTCCGCAAGCTCAAGGACCTGCGGCTCAACGGGCAGCGCAAGCGCGACGCGCTCAACAAGGAGATCCACGAGCAGGAGAAGCACTTCAAGGACCTGGAGAAGGCCAAGACCAAGGCCGAGAACGCGCTCGCCGCGGCCGGCGGAATGGTCAGCGCCGGCTTCAGCGGCGACGTGCCCGCCGCCCAGCCCGCCAAGCGCAACTCCGACGGCGGCTGGTCCGCCGAGTCCTGCAACGTGGACGATCCGACCGGTACGGGCGGCTGCATCACCAAGCGGATGTACCACACGCTCAACGAGGCGCGGCTGGCCGGCTTCGGCCGGTACACGCGCTGCTGGCGTACCCAGTCCTTCGGTGAGCACCCCAAGGGCCGCGCCTGCGACTTCTCCGCCGAGGTGGGCACGTTCGGCGGGGTCGCCACGGGCTCGGACCGCACGTACGGCAACCGGCTCGCCGCCTGGGCGGTGAAGAACGCCTCCGCGCTCGGCATCATGTACGTGATCTGGTTCAACCAGATCTGGGAGGTCAGCACCGGCTGGCACTCGTACAACGGCGACGGGTCGCCATCCGGCGACCACGAGAACCACGTGCACATCTCGATGTACTAGCCGTGGTGATCGCGGTGACATTACGCCGCGCGGTAACGACCGGGCGGCCCTCATCGTGACACCATCGCGAGCGTGATCGAACCTGTGACCCTCGCCGGCAGTGACCGGACGGTCGGTCGGGACCTGGACGACCTCGCCGGCATCCTGTCCGCGAGTGTGGCGGCGGGCGCCAGCGTCGGGTTCGTCGCCCCGCTCGGCGTCGAGGATGCCCGCGAGTACTGGCGCGGGTTGCGCCGTCCGGTGTCGTCCGGCGCGCGGGTGCTGCTCGGCGCGCGGCGGGGCGGGGCACTCGTCGGCACCGTGCAGGTCGTGCTCGACTCGCCGCCGAACGGGCGGCACCGGGCCGAGATCACCAAGCTGCTCGTGCACCCACGATCCCGGCGCGGCGGCCTCGGCGCCGCGTTGATGGCGGCGGCCGAGGACGGCGCGCGCGCTCACGGCCGTACTCTCCTGGTCCTCGACACCCGGACCGGCGATGACGGTGAGCGGCTCTACCGCCGCATCGGTTACCAGGCCGCCGGCGTGATCCCCCGCTACGCGAGGGCCGTCGGCGGCTTTCAGGACACCGTTTACATGTTCAAGGAGCTGTCTTAACGCTGCACCCGGGCCCCGCCGCCCTTGACCAGCGACTCGACCTCCTTGAGGTTGGCCATGGAGGTGTCGCCCGGCGTGGTCATGGCCAGGGCGCCGTGCGCGGCACCGTACTCGATGGACTTGTGCAGGTCGAAGCCGGAGAGCAGGCCGTAGATGAGGCCGGAGGCGAAGCTGTCGCCGCCGCCGACCCGGTCGAGGATCTCCAGGCGCTCGCGGTGGGTGGCCGTGACGAAGGCGTTGTCGGCCCAGGCGATCGCACCCCAGTCGTTGACCGTCGCGGAGCGGACGGTGCGCAGGGTGGTCGCCACCACGGAGAAGTTCGGGTACTCCTTGGTGACCTCGCCGATCATCCGCTCGAAGTTGGCGACCTCCAGGCTGGTCAGGGACTCGTCCGTGTCCGGCACGGCGAAGCCGAGGCTCGCCGTGAAGTCCTCCTCGTTGCCGATCATCACGTCGACGTAGCGGGCGAGCGCCCGGTTGACCTCCCGGGCGCGCTCCTGCCCGCCGATCGCCTTCCACAGGGAGGGGCGGTAGTTCAGGTCGTACGAGATGATCGTGCCGTGCCGGCGGGCGGCCGCCATGGCGGCCTCGATGACGTCCGGGGTCGTCTCCGACAGGGCGGCGTAGATGCCGCCGGTGTGGAACCAGCGCGCGCCGAGCGTGCCGAACAGGTGGTCCCAGTCGACGTCCTCCGGCCGCAGCTGGGAGGCCGCCGTGTTGCCCCGGTCGGACGTGCCGACCGCGCCGCGCACCCCGTACCCGCGCTCGGTGAAGTTCAGGCCGTTGCGGACGGTCCGGCCGATGCCGTCGTCCGTGCGCCACGTGACGAAGCTCGTGTCCACGCCGCCGGTGAGGACGAGGTCCTCCAGGAGCCGGCCGACCTCGTTGTCGACGAACGCGGTGACGATGGCCGTGCGCATGCCGAAGCAGCGGCGCAGGCCACGGGCCACGTTGTACTCCCCGCCGCCCTCCCAGGCGCGGAAGCTGCGGGCGGTGCGCACCCGGCCCTCGCCCGGATCGAGGCGCAGCATCACCTCACCGAGGGAGACCAGGTCATAGCGGCACTCGTCGGCGGGTCGCGGTTCAGGCAGCGGCATTCGGGGACTCCTTCGCGAGTGCGACCGCCTCGGCGGTCAGGCGGGTGACCTCTTTCCAGTCGCCGGCGTCGAGCAGCTTCGGCGCGACCATCCAGCTGCCGCCGACGGCGAGCACGGCCGGCAGGGCCAGGTAGTCCGGCAGCGACGCGGCCGTCATGCCGCCGGTCGGGATGAACCGCGCGTCGGCGAACGGCGCGGCGAGGGCCTTGATCATGGGCACGCCGCCGAGCTGCTCGGCCGGGAAGAACTTGAGGGTACGCAGGCCGTGTTCGAACGCGAGCATGATCTCCGACGGGCTGGCCACGCCGGGGAAGACGGGCACGCCCAGCGTCGCGCAGCGGGTGACCACCTGGGCGCTGAACCCGGGGCTGACGATGAACGACGCGCCCGCGTCGACGGCCTGGTCCACGTGCGCCGTGGTGAGCACCGTACCGGCGCCGACCAGCAGGTCCGGCACGTCGGCGAGCGCGCGGATGGCGTCCATGGCCGCCGGGGTGCGCATGGTGACCTCGGCGGTGCGCAGCCCGCCCTCGGCGAGCGCGTCGGCGAGCGGGCGCGCGTCCCCGGCCCGGTTGATGACGACGACCGGCAGCAGCCGGGTCGCGGCCAACCGGTCCGTGATCAGGCGCGATGCGTCGGGCGAGGGGGCGTCCGAGCGGGAGGCTTCCTGTGACATGAGGCGCACCCTAGCATGGGAAAGCGCTTACCTGAGATTCCGAGGGTGCATCATGAGGCGTGTTTTCATGGCTGGTGGAACAGTTCGGGCTGGGCGGTCGGACGGCCCTCGTGACCGGCGGCAACTCGGGCATCGGTCGGGCCATCGCCGGCGCCCTGGCCTCGGCGGGCGCGCGCGTGGTCGTGCTCGGGCGTGACGCTTCGACCCTGGCGGCGACCGTCGAGGAGCTGCGCGGCGGCGGCGCGGCGGCCGACTGGGTGAGCGCCGACCTCGCCGATCGCGCGGCGCTGGCCGCGGCGGCCGACCGTGCGGCCGGCTTCTACGGGGAGCCGGACATCCTCGTCAACAGCGCCGGCGTGAATATCCGGCCGCCGCTCGCGTCGCTGACGCCCGAGCAGTGGGACGCGCTGTTCGCGGTGAACCTGACCGCGCCGTTCCTGCTGGGCCAGCGGTTCGGGCCCGGGATGGCCGAGCGCGGCTGGGGCCGCATCATCAACCTGTCGTCGCAGCAGGCCGTGCGGGCGTACGCGGACAGCGGCGGGTACGGCGCGACCAAGGGCGGGCTCGTGTCCCTGACCCGGTCGCAGGCCGAGGCGTGGTCGCGGCACGGCGTCTGCTGCAACGCGATCTCGCCGGGCGTGGTGCACACGCCGATGAACGAGCGGCTGTTCAGCGACCCGGCCCGGGCGGCGTCGTTCGCGGCCCGCACGATGATCGGCCGCAACGGCGTGCCGGACGACTTCGCCGGCCTGGCCGTCTTCCTCGCCAGCCCGGCGAGCGCCTACGTGACGGGCCAGCACATCATGCTCGACGGCGGGTTCTCCGCGACCTAGCCGGGGCGGCCGTACCCGTAGACGGGGGCGTGGTGCAGGGGCGAGATCGTCACCGGCTGGCCCCAGCCGGGGGCGTGCACCACGCGACCGCTCCCGATGTAGACGGCGACGTGGTGGATGTCGCTGTAGTAGAAGACCAGGTCGCCGGGGCGTAGGTCGGACCGGTTGAGGTGCGGCACCGACCACCACATGCGGGCAGCGTTGTGGGGCAGGTAGACGCCGGCGCGCCGCCAGGAGGCCATGGCCAGCCCGGAGCAGTCGAACGCGTTCGGCCCGGACGATCCGAACTGGTAGTCCTTGCCGCGCTGGTCGAGCGCGTAGCTGACCGCCGAACGGGCGCCCTTGCTGGTCAGGGCGCGCTCCTGCACGCTGACCGGGTCGCTGCCCAGGTTCGTGACGGGCGCGCCCCAGTCCGCCTGCCGGGCGGCGGCCCGCAGGCCCTCCAGGCGGGTGATCTCCGCGATGACCTCCGCCTTGTCGGCGGCGAGTTCGCGTCGCTGCTTGGCCAGCCGGGTGGCCAGCCCGGTGAGGTCGCGCTGGCGGGACCGGAGCCGGGCGTCGAGGGCGTCGAGGGCGCGCACGTCGCGGCGTTCGGTGCGGGCCAGGTGGTCGAGGGCGAGCAGGCGGTCGACGAGGGCGTGCGGCGACGTCGCGGACAGCAGCGCGCCGGCGGTCACGAGCCCGCCGTCCTTGTACGCGGAGGCCGCGATGCGGCCGACCCGGCTCTGCGCCGCGTCGAGGCGCCTGTCGAGGGGGCGCAGTTGGCGGGCGATGACCCGCATCCGGGCGCGCGTGGCGGCCAGGTCGGCGCGGGTGGCGTTGTAGCGCTCCACGACCTTCTCCAGCCGGTGGCTGGCCGCCTCCAGCTGATCCGCCACGGGCGGGTCCGCGTGCCCGGCCGAGGGGAAGCCGATCACGAGGGTGGCCACCGCGGCAGCCGACCTTACCCAGAAACCGGTATGGGCGCCTTCCACGCCGGACATTTAACGCGAATTGCCTCATTGGCGCAACATCGACGCGCCAATATACTCCCTAGGGGTATGCTGATCGGTATGGAAGACAGCCACCCCCACGGCGAGGCGGAGCACCAGGGTTACTGGTACGGCCCCGAGAAGCAGGCCATGCTCGGCCGGCTGCGCCGCATCGAGGGCCAGGTGCGGGGCGTGCACCGCATGGTCGACGAGGACGCGTACTGCATCGACATCCTCACCCAGATCTCCGCCGCCACCCGCGCCCTGCAGGCCGTGGCGCTCGGCCTGCTGGAGGGGCACATCGCCCACTGCGTTGTCGAGGCCGGCAGCACCGGCGACGCCAGCGCGAAGGTCAAGGAGGCGACCGATGCGATCGCGCGCCTCGTCCGGTCCTGAAAGGAGCACAGCGACAATGCCCGTGCAGACGAAGTACACCGTGGTCGGCATGACCTGCGGACACTGCGTGCAGGCGGTCACCGAGGAGCTGACGAAGGTGCCCGGCGTCCGCGACGTGCGCGTCGAACTGGAGGCCGGGCAGGTCACGGTCGACAGCGACGCGCCGCTGCCGATCGACGCCGTCGTGCACGCCGTCGACGAGGCCGGCTACGAACTGGCCGGCGCCGAGTCCTGATCGCCGAGCAGGGTGGCGAGGTGGGGCGTGAGGCCCCACTCCGCCACCAGCCGGGCGTACTCGTCGCGCTGCGCGGCCGTCGGCGCCGCGCCGGTGCGGCGGGCGCGTAGCAGCAGGTTGCGCGGCGTGTGCCGGGAGTCGATGAACTCCACCACGTCCACTGTGTACCCGCTCAGGCGCAGCAGTTGCGCCCGCAGGGTGTCCGTGAGGACGTCCGCGAAGCGCTCACGCAGGATGCCGTATTTCACCAGCGGTGAGTACGGGGCGGGAGCGCGCCCGCCGCGCAGTTGCGTCGCGACGTCGTGGTGGCAGCACGGCGCCGCGAGCACGTAGCGGGCCCGCCACCGCACGGCCCGCGCCAGCGCCTCGTCCGTGGCCGTGTCGCACGCGTGCAGCGCCAGCACGACGTCGGCGGCGTCGACCGCCGCGGTGGCGATCGTGCCGGCCTCGAACCGGACCCACTCCGACCAGCCCAGCTGGGCGGCCAGCTCCGTGTTGCGTACCCGCTGGTCGTCGCGCACGTCCACGCCGACCAGCTCCGCCGTCAGCCCGCGCACCTTGGTCAGGTAGCGGTACCCGGCGAAGGTCAGGTACGCGTTGCCGCAGCCCAGGTCGACCACCCGCAGCGGCTGCGGCAGGTCCGGGTCGTCGCCGAGCACCGCGTCCAGGGCCCGCAGGAACGCGTCCACCTGCCGCCGTTTCGCGGCCGTCCCGCCGATCACGTCGAACAGCGGGTCGCCCGGGTCGAGCAGGTGCTCCTTGGCCCGGTCGTGCGCGCCCGGCCCGGCCACGCGGTCGCTCGGCGTGGCCGCCCGGTGCAGGTGCGCGTCGCCCTTCTTCGTGACCCGCAGCTGCAGCGTCTCGTCGATCGTCTCCACGTGCCAGTTGCCGAACGGCTCGGCGAGCAGCTCATCCACCGCTTCCGTGTCGTCCCAGCCCACGTTGCGGGTGTGCGGGCGCGCCCCGTCGTCGGTCACGATCTGCAACCGGTCCCCGGACTTGAGAGCCACGGGGCGCAGCTGCGCGCGTACGAGTGAGGGGGTCATGCCCTTGCGACGACCGGCCGCGACCGCGCGGATCAGGCGGCCCCGGTCGAGCAGCGCGGCCCGCACCTCGGCGAGCGCGTCGTCGAGCGGAAGCATTCCCTTGGCGGCCATCCGTCCAGCTTAGGGAGTCAGCCGCGCGGTGATCTCGGCGGCCGTGTCGGCCAGCAGGGTGTCCGGCCGCAACCGTCGCCCGGCGATGCCGGACAGCAGCGACGGCAGGCCCGGCAGCGGGAAGCCGTCCTCCGCGAGGACCGCCGCGGCCACCTCGCCGTGCCTGGCGATGACGATCCGACTGCCCTGCCACGCCGTGGCCACCTCGTCGCGCGACGGCAGCCCGAACCCGTGGCCCACCGGCGCGGCGTGGCGCATCCGGATCACCGCCGATTCGGCGAACGCGAACGCCGCCCGGCACGCCGCGCCGAGCCGTACCCGTTCCGCCTCCCGCCGGCTCCCCATCACCGTGCACGGGGTCATGCAGTTGGCCGCGCACACTCCCAGCGCCCGGGCCATCGTCGAATGCTGCCGATCGAGATAGTTGCGCCAGCTCAGGTCCGTCGAGCGGGACACGCGCAGCGCCCGGCTGGCGGCGGCCCGCTCCGGTCGCGTATGCGGGCAGTCGGTGGCCTCCCACACCCCGAACCGGCTGTCGAGCCCCACGACCGTCTCGTCGCGGACCAGCCGCGTCGGGTCGCCGGCGTGCCCGAGCGCCCGTTCCCACGCCAGCAGGTAGGAATACTGGCTCGCGATGTGCAGCGCCGCCAGCAGTGACGCGGTCTCGTGGCGTCGCCACCGCGCGGCGACAACTTCCAGAACCAGCTGGTACGCCGGAACGAGCGTACGCAGCGCCGCGCGCGGCTCCTCGTCGGGCGACTGGGGCATGCGGCACTGCGCGCCCCGCCGGATCAGGTGCGCCGGCACGTGGTCGTGGGTGGAGTCGACCAGCGAGGTGTCCAGGTTGGCGCCGGTCGCCGCGTCCGGGTTCGCCAGGTCCTCGCCGTCCAGGTCGAACAGGCGCTGCCCGTACGCGCACAGCTGCTGGGCCACCGCCGCCCGGTGCGGTGGGATGTCCTCGGCCAGCAGGCCGGCGCCGAGCAGCGCGGCGATCTCGCGAAACGCGTACCGCCTGATCAGGAGCGCCAGAACGTCACCGGTCGTGTCCACTCCCGTCATTCAACCGCAACCCGGGCGGCGCTACGCTCGTCCCGTGCAACCTGGTGTTGATGACGATCGCGTGGTCGACCTGGACGACGAGGCGCCGTTCGTCGACGATGCTCCCGTGCTGCCCCGTTCGACCCGCGACGACACGGACGCGGGCTGGGGCGAGCGCTCCTCCGACAACGACGACCGGCTGCTCGCCGACCGCCCGCCACACTGGGACTAGCGGGTCCGTAGTTCGTCGCGGATCTCGGTGAGCAGCCGCGCCTCGTCGCTGAGCTGCGCCTCCTCCTCGGCCCTGCGGCGCCGGTTGAGCCGGTTGATCGGCACGACCACGAAGAAGTACACGGCGGCCGCCGTGAGCAGGAACGTGATCACCGCGTTGATGAACCCGCCCCAGTCGAACACGGCGTCCTTGACGCGCCATGTGCCGCTGACCGCCTTGCCGCCCGTGGCGAGCTTGACCAGCGGCGCGATGAACGAGTTGACGAAAGAATTGACCACCGCGCCGAACGCGGCCCCCATGACGATGCCGACCGCAAGATCGATGACATTCCCGCGAACGATGAATTCCTTAAAGCCCCGGACAATGTTCATATTTCGGACTATAGGGCTTCTAGTGAGTGGCGGTGGGTGGATGGCAACGGCGGG
Source organism: Luedemannella helvata (assembly GCF_039528415.1). Lineage (NCBI taxonomy): Bacteria > Bacillati > Actinomycetota > Actinomycetes > Micromonosporales > Micromonosporaceae > Luedemannella > Luedemannella helvata. The sequence goes on along the minus strand of NZ_BAAALS010000001.1, from coordinate 310,977 downwards.
CGGCCTGGGGAAATGCCCGCTTTGCTGGCCAAGGACGTGACCTTGCCGGGTCGGTCGCGCCCGCCGCGTCGCCAAAGGCGTGACTTTGGCGGGTCGGGGCGCCCGCCGTGTCGCCAAAGGCGTGATTTTGGCGGGTCGGGGCGCCCGCCGCGTCGCCATATGCGTGACTTTGGCGGGGCGAGGGGCGCGTCATGTCGCCAAAGGCGTGATTTTGGCGGCTCGCGGCGCCCGCCGCGTCGCCAAAGGCGTGATTTTGGCGGCTCGCGGCGCCCGCCGTGTCGCCAAAGGCGTGATTTTGGCGGGGCGAGGGGCGCGTCATGTCGCCAAAGGCGTGATTTTGGCGGGGCGGGCCCTGCTCCACCTCGCCAAAGGCGTGATTTTGGCGGGGCGGATGCCCGCGGCCTCGCCAAATGCGCGACTTTGGCGAGGCGGGTCGTCCTCCACCCCGCCATATGCGTGACTTTGGCGGGGCGGGGCGGGCCCACGGGCACGGTGGGGAGGGGTGAAGAGGTGCGGCCGGAGGGTGGCCTCAGGGGGGCGGGTTCCCGCCGTGCTTGTGTTGGTGCGCTCGCCGAACGAGAGGTTCAGGCCTTGGCGGGCGCGGATGAGGTGGTGGTCGCGGCCGGGGTGCTGGTCGACGACGCCGCGGTGGTGGCCGGCTTCGTCTCCTTCGCCGCCGACTCGGACTTCTGGGCGGGGGCCGGGGTGGTGCCGCCCGTGGAGTCCTTCGCGCCCGAGCGGGAGTCCGTCCGGTAGAAGCCCGAGCCCTTGAAGACGATGCCTACCGAGTTGAACAGCTTGCGCAGCTTGCCCTCGCACGCCGGGCAGACGCTCAGCGGCTCGTCCGAGAACGACTGGACGGCCTCGAGTTGGTGGCCGCACGCGGTGCAGGCGTACTGGTAGGTGGGCACTTCTCCGCCTCCGTGATCAAGAAACTTGGCACTCTGGCGCCACGAGTGCCAATGGTGGCGCATAGACCGGCAAAGTGTCCAGTTTTCGTGTCCCGATCGACACCCAGGACACGGGTCGAATCTCAGCCGACGTGACGAAGACCACCCGACGGGGTGATGACCGCGTCCACGCGCCGGTCGTGCGGCTCCGCGGGCAGGGCGTCGACCAGTTCGCCGTCGAACAGCAGAGCGACCACCAGGGCGCCCGGGGCGACCCGGGTGAGCGCCCGATCGTAGGACCCACCGCCGCGACCCAACCGCACGCCGCGCAGGTCAACCGCCACGGCCGGCACCACGACCAGGTCGGCCCGGCCGATCGCCGCCTTTCCGAGCAGCGGGCCGGTCGCCGACCACGCCTCCCAGTCAAGGTCACGGTCGGCCAGCAGGACCGGAATGAGCACCGACGAGGCCACCGACGCGAGCGCCGGCAGCAGGCCCGGCCCGCCGGGCTCCGTCAGGAGCGGCGAGTACGCCGCCGCGACCCGTACGCCACGCTCCCCGCACGTACTCATAAGGGTGTTGACCAGCGCGGAGTCGGCGGCGGCCCGATCGGCGAGGGACCGCGCGCGCCGTGCCGCCAGCAGGCGGCGGCGCCAGTCCGCCTTGGTCGTGCCGGACGAACCCGTGGCCGATGTCACCCGATCAGGATCGCAGTCGGCGGCGCGTCGAGAGGGTCAGGGCGGGGCGGGCGGCGCCGCTGCCGATAGTCTCGGCGCATGCCGGACCACGCCACCACCCAGCGCGCCGTCAAAGCGGTCATTCCGGCCGCCGGCCTCGCCACCCGCTTCCTGCCCGCCACCAAGGCGGTGCCGAAGGAGTTGCTGCCCGTCGTCGACCGTCCCGTGCTGCAGTACATCGTGGAGGAGGCCACCGCCGGTGGCATCCGCGACGTCCTGCTCGTCACCGGACGCGGCAAGACGAGCATGGTCGACCACTTCGACCGCCAGCCCTACCTGGAGGCGCGCCTTGAGGCGAAGGGCGACATGGAACGCCTCGCCGCGGTGCGCCGCCCCTCCGAGCTGGCTGAGATTTACACCTGCCGCCAGGGCGAGCCGCTCGGGCTCGGGCACGCCATCGGTTACGCCGAGTCCCACGTGGGAAATGAGCCGTTCGTGGTTCTCCTGGGTGACGAGTTCGTCGACGAGGCGCAGCCGCTGCTGCCCGGGATGATCGAGCTGCAGGCCCGGACCGGCGGCATCGTGCTCGCCTTCCTGGAGGTCTCCCCCGAGGAGGTCGACCGCTACGGCATCGCGTCCGTGGAGGTCGCCGAGGCCGGCCTCGCCGAGGCCGCCCAGGGCGCCGGCGAGGTCTTCCGGGTGACCGGACTCGTCGAGAAGCCGAAGCAGGGCACCGCGCCCAGCAATTTCGCGGTGATCGGACGCTACGTGCTGCCGGCGACCATCTTCGACGCCATCAAGCGGACCAAGCCGGGCGCGGGCAACGAGATCCAGTTGACCGACGCCATGGCGCTGCTGCTGGCGGAGGGCACCCCCGTGCACGGAATCGTGTACCGGGGCGTGCGCTACGACACCGGTCTTCCGTTGGGCTATCTGCAGGCGGTCGTCGAACTCGCCTGCAAGCGCAAGGACCTTGGGCCCGCGTTCAAGGACTGGTTGTCGGAGTTTGTTAAATCGGACGGATAATGGATGACTGCGGAGATCACGCTGACCCGTACCCCTCAGCTGACCTCGCTCGCCGACTACCTGGCGGGCGTGCTGCGCCGTGTGCGCGCACTGCCCCCGCTCGACCTGGACCTCACCCAGGCGTTCGGGAACGTGCTGGCAGAGGAGGTACGCGCGCTCGGCGCGCTCCCCGCGTACGACCAGGCCGCCATCGACGGGTACGCCGCCCGCTATGACGACCTGGCCGCCGCCGCGCTCGGCCGTACCGTCCGCCTGAACGTCGTCGGGGACCTCTCCGCGGCGAGCTGGCGGCCGGTGCGGCTCGTGCCCGGCACCTGCTTCGCCGTGGCGGCCGGGGCGCCCCTGCCCGCCACCACGGACGTGATCGTGCCGCTCGACTTTACCGACGAGGGCATGGCGTCCGTCGAGATCCGCCAGGCCCCCAAGCGCGGCCACGGCGTGCGCCGCGCGGCCGAGGAGATCGCGGCCGGCGCGGTGATCGCCCGGCCGGGCGACTACGTCACCCCACCGCTGGTCGCGACCCTCGCGGCCACCGGGGTCAGCCACGTCGTCGTACGCCCGACCCCGCGCGTGACCGTGCTCGCCACGGGCGACGAGCTGGTCGAGGCCGGCCGCCTCAGCCAGCCGGGGCAGGTCGTCGACGTCAACTCGCACGCCGTGGCGGCCGCCGCCGCCGACGCGGGGGCGCACGCCTACCGGGTCGGCATCTGCGACGACGACCCCGAGGCGCTCCGCGGGCTCATCGAGGACCAGACCCTGCGCTCGGACCTCATCATCACCACCGGGGGTACGGGCACCGGGCCCGGCGACATCCTGCGGCGCATCCTGGGGCGCGACGGGTCCGTACGGTTCACCGAGCTGTCCGTCTTCCCGTGCTCCACCCTCGGGTTCGGCATGGTCGGCTCGCAGGCCGACCACGTGCCGGTCGTCTGCCTCCCCGGCGACCCCGGCTCCGCCCTGATCGGGTTCGAGGTGCTGGCCCGGCCGGTCATCCAGGTGCTCGCCGGCGCCGAGCCGGTGTTCCGGCCGTCCGTGCGTGCCCACCTGCTGGAGACCATCGCCTCCCCGATCGGGCTGCGCGAGTTCCGGCCCGCCCGGGTGCAGGAGCGGCGGGGCGGCGGTTACACCGTGCAGCCCCTCGCCGGCGGACCGTATACGCTCTCCGGGCTGGCGGAAGCCAACGGCCTACTCGTCCTCGGCGAGAAGGTCGGCGGCGCCCCGGCGGGATCTACAGTGGATGTACTGCTGCTTGATCGTCGGAGGTAGACCGCATGCTCGGCGTGCCGGGATGGCCCGCGGAACTGCATGACGCGCAGTCCGGAGTCAGCCTGCGGCCCTACCGGCGCTCGGACGCCACGGCCTGGTCGCAGGTGCGCCGCGCCAACGAGGAGTGGCTCGCCCCCTGGGAACCCACCCCGCCGGGCGGGGCGTGGGCCGACCTGAACTCGCCGGCCTCGTTCCGGCTCGTGTACAAGGAACTGCGCCGGGCCGCCCGGGCCGGGCACGCCATGCCGTTCGCGGTCTGCCTGCGTACCCCCGACAACGTGGAGCGCCTCGTCGGCCAGGTCACCCTCGGCAACATCGTGCGGCGCGCCTTCTGCTCCGCGTACGCCGGCTACTGGGTCGACGCCCGCGTCGCCGGCCGGGGCGTCATCCCCACCGCCCTCGCGCTGGCGGTCGACCACGCCTTCGACCAGGGCGGCCTGCACCGCATCGAGGTCAACATCCGCCCGGAGAACGCGGCCAGCCGCCGCGTCGTGGAGAAGCTCGGCTTCCGCGAGGAGGCGTACCACCAGAAGTACCTCCACATCGCCGGCGCCTGGCGTGATCATGTCGGATATGCCCTGACCACAGAGGACCTTGCGGGCGAAGGTGGCCTGCTCGCGCGCTGGCACCAGCAGCGTGGCATCCGCCGAACCGCATAGCCTGCCCGTAACCTCGTTGCAAGGTGGTACTGCGCCATCTGAAGCTTTACTGATGCTTCTTGTCACGGCCAGTCGCGGAGGGGGAGGGCGTGCCGACGTCGGTGCTCCTCGCTGTCCTCGCCGCGGCGAGCCTGCTCGCCCTCGCGCCCGCGCTGGTGCGTCGGTACGACGCCACCGAGCGGCTCGCCGCGGAGCGGACGACGTCTACGGCGCGGGTGCTCGCCCGGCGCCGTAGTCGTCGTACCGTCCCCGGCCGCCACCCGGTCAACCCGCCGCGCGAGGTCCCCTGGTCGCCCGACGTGGTCGCCCTCGACACGGGCGACCGGTCGCGGCAGCCGGCCGGCGTCCGAGACGTCGCCGGCGGGGGTCGTGAGCCGGGCGTCGGCCGTGAGTCGGGCGTTGGGCGTGAGTCCGGCGTCGGGCGTGAGTCGGGCGCCGGGCGGCGGAAGACGGCGACCGGGCCGCGGCGGCACGCGGGCGCGACCACCCGTCGCGCCACCTCCGGTGTCCGCCTGTCCAGCCGGCCCCGCAAGCGCCGGCGCCCCGCCTCGGCCGTCCACCGGCGCCGGCGGGTGTTCGCCGCCCTCGTCCTGCTGAACCTCGTCGAGGGCGTCGGCATCCTGCTCGTCGGCCCCGGCATGTGGATCAGTTTCGCGGTCACGGCGACGGCGCTCCTGGCGTACATGGTTCACCTGCGTAACCGGGCCATCGTGGCCGCCCAGCAGCGCCGCCGGGAGGCCCGCCGGGCCCGGTGGGTCGCCGCCCAGCAGGCCGCCGTACGCCGTGAGCACGAGCGGCGCGCCGCCCAGCGCAGGGACGCCCAGCGCCGGGCGGCCGCGGAACGCGAAGCGGCCCGCCGGGAGGCCATGCGCAGGGCCACGGAGTACTCCGAGCGCTACACGCGCCTGGACCGCGCCGTGGGCGAGACCGGCGACCCCACTCCGGGCCGTCCGGCCCGCCCGGGCGTGCAGGGCGACGACCGTCCGGGACCGCTGCGCGGTCGCCCGTACGGCACCGATCCGCTGTAGGGGCCTTGCCCCGATCTGGTACCCATGTACCGGGTTCGGGGCAAGGCCACGCGGCACGCGGCATACCGAGTCGCGTGGCGCGCGGGGAACCTGTTAGCCTTGTGCCCGGTCCAGGGGGCTGTAGCGCAGTCCGGTAGCGCACCTCGTTCGCATCGAGGGGGTCAGGGGTTCGAATCCCCTCAGCTCCACCAGTAACACAGTCGACCAGGGGAGACCCCGCTGGCACGATCGGCGGGCACGAAGTCGGCGCAACTCAGCGAGATCCGGGGCCTTCGGGCCCCGCTTTCGTTTGGTGCCCGCCGCTGATGATGGTGCGGCGGCGATCCCTTTCGGGGGCGCTCGGCCATCCCGACGGCACCGGGTTCTCCGCGACGACCGATGCCGGCACTAGATCTTGGTGCGACCCCCGGAAGGCGGTGTGCTCGCGCACGCCCCGGATCGCTCCTCACGGCAGGCGGACGGGAGCTGTGACGTTCGCGGGCGCTGCCAGAGATCCGCGATGGCCAAGTGAGGTTAGGCTCTGCTAACTTCTACGGCCAGGAGATGAGCCAGGGCCCGGCTTTCGCGCTTAATCGAAGGAGCTTGCCATGCCCGCCCCCACCAGAAGGTCCCTGCTGACCCTGGCCTGCGCTGGACTTCTCGCCATCGGCCTCGCTGCCTGCGGCGGCGAGGAGGACGGCACCAGCGGCACCTCCGCAACCCCGGCGTCCGACAAGAAGATCACCGTCTACAGCGGTCGGAGCGAGTCGTTGGTCAAGCCGCTGCTGGAGAAGTTCACGCAACAGAGCGGGATCACGGTGGAAGCGCGCTACGCCGCCACTGCGGCGATGGCGAGCCAACTGCTGGAGGAGGGCGACAAGTCGCCGGCCGACGTGTTCTTCGCGCAGGACGCCGGCGCGCTGGGTGCGGTGGCGAAGAAGGGAATGTTCGCGCCGCTGCCGAACGAGGTGACGGGGCAGGTGCCGGAGTCGTACCGGGCGCGCGGGGGCGAATGGGTAGGGGTGACGGCGAGGTCCCGGGTACTCGTCTACAACCCGGATCTCGTACCCGCCGCGCAGTTGCCGGCCTCGGTCTTCGACCTCACCGGTCCCGCCTGGAAGGGCAAGGTCGGCGTGGCGCCCACCAACGCGTCGTTCCAGGCGTTCGTCACGGCGATCCGGGTGCAGCACGGTGACGCGAAGGCCACCGAGTTCCTCGCCGGGCTGAAGGCCAACGACCCGCAGGTCCGGGACGGCAACGCCAAGATCGTGGAAGAGGTCGAGGCGGGCACGCTCGCGGCCGGTCTGGTGAACCACTACTACCTCGGCGAGATCGCCAAGGAGCGGGGCAAGACCCCGGAGACGATGAAGGCCAAGCTGCACTTCTTCCCGAACGGGGACACCGGTGCGCTGGTGAACGTCGCCGGGGTCGGTGTGCTGAAGAAGGCGGCTGCGGACCCGGACGTCCGGGCCTTCGTCGACTACCTCCTCGGCGCCGAGGCCCAGGCGTACTTCGCCGAGCAGACCTTCGAGTACCCGGTGATCCCGGGCGCCGCCGCGCCGGCGTACGTGCCGCCGCTCGCCTCGCTGAAGGTACCGGCGGTCGACCTGAACGACCTGGACCAGCTCGAGGCGACCATCGCGCTGATCAAGAGCTCGGGGCTCGTGCCCTGAGCATCTCCCTGACCCTGCGAAGGCGGGCCCGCGCTGGCGGGTCCGCCTTCGGCGGCGCGTTGCGCCGGTGGGCGCCGCGGCCCGTGCTGCTGGCGTTCTCCGTGGTCGCCGTCGGGGTGGCCCTGATCCCGCTGGTCTACCTCATGGTCCGCACCGGCGAGGCCGGCTGGGCACGGATCGCGGAGGAGCTGTTCACCCGACGTGTCCTGCGGTTGGCCCTGAACACGCTGGGACTCGCCGCGGTGGTCACCACCGCGAGCGTGGTCCTCGGCGTCGGCGCGGCGTTCCTGGTCGTCCGTACCGACCTGCCGTTGCGGCGCACTTTCGCCGTACTGGCGGCGTTGCCGCTGGCGGTGCCGACCTACATCGCCGCGTTCGCCTGGGTCTCGACCGTGGAAGGGTTCGCCGGATTCTGGCCGGCCGCGTTGGTCCTCACCCTGTGTTCGTACCCGTACGTCTATCTGCCCGTCGCGGGAGCTCTGACCGCTGCCGACCCGGCGTTGGAGGAGGTCGCCCGCTCGTTCGGGCGCGGTTCCTGGCGCACCTTCCTGGTCATCCTCCGGCGGGTCCGGCCAGCCATCGTCGGTGGCGGGCTACTCGTCGCTCTCTACGTACTCTCGGACTTCGGGGCCGTGTCGATCCTGCGGGCCGACACCTTCACGCGGGCCATCTTCATCGCCTTCGACCTCGGCTTCGACCGGACCGGCGCCCTCGTGCTGTCGAGCGTCCTGGTCGCGCTCACCGTACTCATCCTCGCCGGCGAGACCGCCAGCCGGCGGACCGACGCCCGACTGGCGTCGCTCGGCACGGTGCGCCGGACACCGGCCCGCATCCGACTCGGCTGGCGACGCTGGCCCGCCGTGGCCGCGCTGGCCTGCCTCCTGGCGCTCGCGCTCGGCGTCACCACGGTCAGTCTGGGACACCGGTTGGCGCAGGGCGCGTCCCGCCCCGGCACCTGGGACGAGGTGGCGACCGCGGCCGGCAACTCGCTGTTGCTGTCCGCCGCGGGTGCCGCGCTGACCATCCTGCTCGCCGTTCCGCTGGGCCTGCTCGTCGCGCGGGTCCCCGGACTGCTCAGCGGCACCCTGGAACGGCTGAGCTATCTGAGCCACGCGCTACCCGGCCTGGTCATCGGCCTCTCCCTGGTCTTCTTCGGCATCAACGTGGTGTACCCGCTGTACCAGACGACCGCGTTGCTGGCCCTGGCGTACGCGGCGCTGTTCCTGCCGCTCGCGGCCGCCTCCGTGACCGGCGCGGCGGTACACGCGCCACCGGTACTGGAGGACGTCGCCCGGTCGTTGGGCAGCGGCGGACTGGCGGTGCTGCGCCGGGTAACCCTGCCCCTGCTGCTGCCGGGCATCGGAGCCGGCGCCGCCCTGGTCTTCCTCACCTGCATGAAGGAGCTGCCGACCACGCTCCTGCTGCGCCCGACCGGCATGGACACGCTCGCCACCGAACTGTGGTCGAACACATCAGTGGCGGCCTACGCGGCCGCCGCCCCCTACGCGGCACTGCTGGTGTTGCTCTCGTCGGTACCGACCTGGCTGCTCACCGCCCGTACCGGGATCCTGACGAAGGAGGACGCATCGTGAGCCAGTTGGAGATCCGGTCTCTCACCAAACGGTACGGAGCCGTGACAGCGGTCGCCGGAGCCGACCTGACCGTGCCGGCGGGCACCCTGACCGCCGTGCTCGGACCGTCGGGATGCGGCAAGACCACACTGCTGCGCTGCGTCGCCGGTTTCGAACTGATTGACGCCGGCACCATCCGGATCGGCGAGCGGATCGTCGCCGGCGCCGACGGGCACGTTGCGCCCCATCGCCGGCAGGTGGTCATCGTGCCGCAGGAGGGGGCGCTCTTCCCGCACCTGTCCGTCATGCAGAACGTCGCGTACGGACTGGACCGGGCGACCCGCCGCGGTGACCGGGTCCGGGAGGTGCTGACGCTGGTCGGGCTCGCCGGATACGAGAAGCGGATGCCGCACCAGCTCTCCGGCGGACAGCAGCAGCGCGTGGCCGTCGCCCGCGCACTCGCGCCACGCCCCTCCCTGATCCTGCTCGACGAGCCGTTCAGCGCACTCGACGCCGCCCTTCGCGGTGCGGTCCGCGACGACGTCCGCGCCGCCCTGCACGCTGACGGGGCAACCGCTGTCCTGGTCACTCACGACCAGGCCGAAGCGCTGTCCATGGCCGACCAGGTGGCGGTGATGCGCAGCGGATCCATCGTCCAGGCGGCCACCCCGGTCGAGCTCTACCGCAACCCGGCCGATTCCTGGACCGCCACCTTCGTCGGCGATGCTGTCCTGCTGACCGGCACCGTCCGGGGTACCGAAGTGGAGACACCACTCGGTGTCCTGCCGCTGGCCCACCAGCTACCCGTGCCCCGGAGCACCGCACGGGTCATGGTGCGCCCGGAGCAGATCAGCATCCGCCCGGACGGCGACGGTATTCCCGCCACCGTCGCCCGGGTCGACTTCCATGGGCACGACGCCCTGGTCAGCCTGCGGCTCGCCGACGGCCATCCGGTCGCCGCCCGGGTGCTCGCCGGCGCGACCCTGCCCGTGGCGGGCGACGAGGTCCGGCTCCGCGTCCGGGGCGCGGCACTGGGTTGGGCGGGAGAGGACCCCACCGGGCCGGACCGGCCCGAGAAAACCGGCACCGGCACATCGCGGGTACGGTCAACGACCGCGTGAACCTCAGTCCAGGTCCAGGACGGCGACCGTCTGGTTGTCGCTCTTCTCGCCGGTCGGCCGGAAGCCCAGCTTGAGGTAGAACGGCTCCGGTCCGCCGTCACGGGGCTCCCAGGTGACGTACGCCTTCGTCTCACCCCGACCGCGGATCTCGTCGCACACCGCCCGGACGGCGAAGGTGCCGTAACCGCGACCCTGGGCGTCGGCCGCGATGTTGAGGCGCCAGAGGCCCGAGCGGATGTCGGTCGTGTCGTTGTCCGGCCCCCACGGGATGTCCAGGAACGCCATCACGAAGCCCACCAGCCGGTCGCCGTCGTAGATCAGGCGCGGCCACGCGTACTGCGGGAAGACGTACGCCTCGGCGAGCGACTTGACCACCGGCGCGACGAGGTCCGCCTGGTCGGGCCGGACGGACAGGGCGAGGGCGGCCTCGTAGTTCTCCGGCGTGATGACCTCCAGGCGCATGCGGCGCACCCTAGCGGCCGTGGCCGGCCTGGGCGACCCGATTACCGCGGCCTTCCATTCGCAAACTTGCGTATCCAAAACCCTGACATTTGCGTTGAAAAGGCAACACTGAAGAAGGGCAATGCAATGATGCGTACCAGGCGCCGCTGTCTCCGGTTCATTGTCACGGCGGCGTTGCTGCTGCCCGTCGGGGCGCAGACGAGCGCCTCCGCGGCGCCAGCGACCGTCGAGGAGGCTGGGCTGCGGCCCATCCCCGGCAGCTACATCGCCGTCCTCCGCGACGATGCCGGCAACCGCGAGCAGGTGGGGGCGGTCGTCCGGGAGATCACCCAACGGCACCGGATCACGGCGCGGCTCCTTTTCGCCAGCGCGCTCAAGGGCTTCAGTTTCCAGGGCAACCCGCGGCTGGCCGCGCTGATCGCCGCCGACCGGCGGGTGCAGTCCGTGCAGCCGGACTTCGAGGTGCGGACCAGGACGGTGACGGGCACGCAGAACTCGCCGCCGTCATGGGGGCTGGACCGCATCGACCAGCGGAACCTGCCCCTCAACAGCCGGTACGAGTTCCCGAACAACGGCTCCGGCGTCAACGCCTACGTCATCGACAGCGGCATTCGGGCCACCCACCGCGAGTTCGGCGGGCGGGCGGTGGCCGCCGCCAACTTCACCCCCGGCGGGAACACCACCGACTGCAACGGGCACGGCACCCACGTGGCGGGCACGGTCGGGGGCAGCAACGTCGGCGTCGCCAAGGCCGTACGGATCGTGGCGCTCAAGGTCCTGGACTGCAACGGGTCCGGTGCGACGTCCGGCATCCTCGCCGCGCTCGACTGGGTGGTGCAGCGCGGCCAGCGCCCGGCCGTCGTGAACATGAGCCTGGGCCACGTGGGCGGCGACCCGGCGCTGAGCAAGGCGATCGCGACCGTGACGGGTCGAGGTTTCAGCGTGGTGGTCGCCGCGGGCAACAACCGGATCGACGCGTGCAACGTCTCACCCGCCCAGTCCTCGAACGTCATCACGGTCGGCGCGACCAACAAGCAGGACAGCCGCGACACGCAGTACTCCAACTACGGCCGGTGCGTCAACATCTTCGCCCCGGGCACGAGCATCAACTCCGCGTCGCCGAAGGCGAACAACACGTACCAGACGATGAGCGGCACCTCGATGGCGTCGCCGCATGTCGCGGGCGCGGTGGCCCTCATCCTGTCGCGCTCGCCCGGCCTGTCGCCGCGCCAGGTCGCGGACTGCCTGGTGGAGGGCGCCATCCACAATCAGATGGCGAACGAGGGCACGGGCTCCCCGAACCGCATGCTCTACGTCGGCGCCGGCTGCTGAGGAGAGGTGCCATTCACGGCGGGCGGGCCGGCGATCGGCCCGCCCGCTCGCGAACGCCTCGGCCGCCCGGACGTCGACCGCTCACTCGCCGTGGAACGGTCGTACCTCGATCCTGCGGTTGCAGGCTTTCGATCCGTCGGCGGCGAGCCTGAGCGCCGTGTCCAGGTCGGCGGCCTTGATGATCCAGAAACCGGCGAGGTACTCCTTCGACTCCAGGAACGGTCCGTCGGTGACGATGGCGGCCTCGCCGCGGTTGTCGATGACGGTGGCGGTGCTGGGGGACGCGAGGCCGCCGGCGAAGACCCAGTGGCCATCCGCCTGGAGCCGCTCGTTGAACACATCGATCGCGGCCATCTCGGTCGGGGTGGCGGAGCCGGTACGACGCAGCTCCTCGTCGGTCGTGTCGTCGATCACGGAAAACAGGTACTGCATCTCGGATCATCTCCTGCGGCTCAGGGCCGCCCCTCGTGGGCGCCCGCTCACCTCTACTACGAACGACGCCGGCCCGATCCGACAGTGACCGCGGAATGTGTGGGCAGAAAAGTTCCGCTGGGCCGAGGTCGCCAGTGGCGGTCCGACTTTTGGTGGGCGGCCGCCGCCGCGTATCTGTCGTCTCTTATGCCCGTTGAGCAGGGTATAAAGACGAAAGGCGATGCGATGAAGCGTACTGGTCGCGGCTTAGCGCGATTCGTGGTCGCGGGGGCCCTCGTGCTGCCCCTGCTGATGGGGCCGGGCCCGCTCGCGGTGGCGACACCGGGCGGCGCCGTGGGGACACCGGACGGCGTCAGGGTTGACGGTGAGCCGGCGGACAACGATGGATTTGTGCCGCCGAACCCGCCGGTCAACGCCGCCGTCGCGGGCACCTACACCGTCATATTCGACGACGGGTTGGTGTCCCAGGCGCAGGTGCGCGCTGTCGCGCGGCGGATGGAGGCGGCGCACAACGTCGACGCCCAGCGCTACTACCTCAACGCGATGCGGGGCTTCGAGTTCCAGGGGACGGCGCAGGAGGCCGCCGACCTCTCGGCCGACTACCGGGTGTCGAGGGTCCAGCCGGATTACCGCGTCTACGCGCTCGGCTGGCAAACGGGGCCTGTCCAGAAGGTCCAGCAGGGCAATCCCCCGTCGTGGGGCCTGGACCGCATCGATCAGAGTTCGCTGCCACTCGACCATAAGTACACGTACCCGAACCGTGGGGCCGGCGTCACCGTGTACGTCATTGACAGTGGCATCCGCGCCAGCCACCGGGAGTTCGGCGGGCGGGCGGTCGCCGCGATGGACTTCACGGGGGAGGGGGACAACGAGGACTGCGCCGGCCACGGCACGCATGTCGCGGGGACCATCGGTGGCTCCCGGGTGGGCGTGGCGAAGGGGGTGCGCCTCGTCGCCCTGCGCGTGCTCGACTGCAACGGCGTCGGGCTGACCTCGGGCGTCGTCGCGGCGCTCGACTGGGTGCTCCGCAACGGACAGCGGCCCGCCGTGGTGAACATGAGCCTCGGTCACGCCGGGTCGGATGCGGTGCTGAACAAGGCGGTCGCGAACGTGTCCCGGGCCGGCATCCCCGTGGTGGTGGCGGCCGGGAACAACAAGGGAGACGCGTGCTCGGTCTCGCCGGCCTCGTCGCTGGACGCGATGACCGTCGGCGCGATCGACCGCACGGACCACCGGGACGTCAAGTACTCCAACTACGGACCGTGCCTCAACGGCTTCGCGCCCGGTACGCGTATCTACTCCGCGTGGCCGGACGCCGACGACACGTACGCGACGATGTCGGGCACCTCGATGGCGGCGCCGCACGTCACCGGAGCGGTCGCGATCGCGATGGCGGCGAACCCCACCCTGACGACGACGGAGTTCCGGGCGTGCCTGCGCCGCAAGGCCACTCGCGGCAAACTGGCCGACACCAGGAACTCGCCCAACGTGCTAGTCCGGATCATCGGCGCCTGCTGAAGCGGACGTCGGCCGTCAGGCCTACTGGCCGAGGAACGCCCGCAGCGCGGTGATCACCGCGCCGGGGGCCTCCTCGGCCATGTGGTGTCCCGAGTCGATCGCGTGACCGCGCAGGTCCGCCGCCCACGGCCGCCAGACCGCGAGCGGGTCGCCGTGCAGGTCGGCAAGGTCGTCGCGCGACGACCAGAGCACCAGCGTGGGGCAGGCGACTGTCCGGCCGGCCGCGCGGTCGGCGCGCTCGTGGTGCTGGTCAACGGCCAGGCCGGCGCGGTAGTCCTCGACCATGGCCCGCACGACCGCCGGGTCGTGCACGGCCGCCCGGACCTCGGCGTGGTTCTCGGCGCCCATGAGCGCCTCGTCCAGGGCGTACCAGGCGTCGGGGTCGGCCAGGATGGCCCGCTCCGGCTTGTCCGGTTGGTTGAAGAAGAACCAGTGCCAGTACGCGCTGGCGAAGCGCGCGTCGCAGCGGTCGAGGGCCTCGCTGATCGGGATGCCGTCCATGGCGACCAGCCCGGCGACCCGGTCGCGGTGGTCGAGGGCGAGACGCAGCGCCACGTAGCAGCCCCGGTCATGCCCGGCAACGGCGAAGCGTTCGTGGCCGAGGTGGCTCATGAGGGCGGCGAGATCGCCGGCGACGGCGCGTTTGGACTGCTGGGCGTGGTCGGGCAGCGGCGGCGGGGCGCTCGACGCGCCGTACCCGCGCATGTCCGGGACGACCACCGACAGGCCGGCGGCGGCCAGCGCGGGGGCGACCCGGTGCCAGGTCGCGCCCGTGCGCGGGTGCCCATGGACGAGCAGGACGGCGGGCCCGGCGCCCCCGTGGCGCACCCGCAACGTCACCTCGCCAAGATCCACTCTTTCGTCGATGAAATCCTCAAGCATGCCCCGTCCATTACCCGCCGGTTACTCTTGCGCCATGTGGCAGGCGGAAGTACGCGTTGATCTTGACGCGATCCGGCACAACGTGGCCGTACTCGGGGCCGGTACGGGCGCCGAGGTGATGGCCGTCGTCAAGGGGGACGGGTACGGGCACGGCGCCGTCCCGGCCGCGCTCGCCGCCCTCGACGGCGGCGCGACGTGGCTGGGCGTGTGCACGCTCGACGAGGCCCTCCAACTGCGCGAGGCGGGCATCACGGTGCCCGTTCTGTCCTGGTTGCTCGCGCCCGGCCTGCCCCTTCAAAGGGCCATCGCGGCCGACGTCGACCTCTCCGCCTCGACGACCGAACTGCTCGACGAGATCGTCCGGGCGACGGCCGAGGCGGGCCGCGCGGCGCGCGTACACCTGAAGATCGACACCGGGTTGGCGCGGGGCGGCGCGAGCGCCGAGGACTGGCCCGCCCTGTGCGTCGCGGCGGCCAAGGCGGCCGCGACCGGCGACATCGAACTCGTCGGGGTGTGGAGCCACTTCGTCTACGCCGACGTGCCCGACCACCCGACGATCGACCGGCAGCTCGCCGCGTTCCGCGCCGCCCTGACCGTGGCCGAGAACCACGAGATCAACCCCCGGGTACGCCACATCGCGAACTCCGCGGCCACCCTCACCCGGCCGGACGCGCACTTCGACCTGGTCCGCCCCGGCATCGCCGTCTACGGCCTGTCGCCCGTGGCCGGGCGGGCGGACAACTTCGGGCTGCGCCGCGCGATGACGGTGCGGGCCCGGGTGCTGCACGCCAAGCGGGTCGCGGCCGGCCAGGGCGTCTCATACGGGCACACCTACACCACCTCGGGCGCCACCACGCTGGCGCTGGTCCCGCTCGGGTACGCCGACGGGGTGCCCCGCGCCGCCAGCAACCTCGCCCCCGTCCGGCTGGCGGGCGCCAACCGGGCCATCGCGGGGCGGGTCTGCATGGACCAGTTCGTCATCGACTGCGGCGACGACCCGGTCGCGGCCGGCGACGTGGCCGTCCTGTTCGGCAACGGCGACGACGGGGCCCCCACGGCCGACGACTGGGCCGAGGCGGTCGGCACGATCAACTACGAGATCGTGACGCGGATGGGCAGCGCCCGCGTCCCCCGCGTCTACGACGGCGAGCGGACCACGGCGTGATCGCCGAGTCGACCAGCGGGGGGCGGCTCAACCGCCGCAAGATCGGCCTGGTGTCCACCATCGTGGGCGTCGCCGCGGCCGGCGTCGCGGTGGGCGTCGCCGCCGAGCGACTCCTGCTCGGGCGCAGCCGCCGGTCCACGGACTCCGACCCGTACAAGGATGAGCCCTTCGGCGCCCTCGGCGCCGACGAGACGCGGACCGTCACCACGACCAACGGCCTCGACCTGCACGTGGAGATCGACGGCGACCCGGACGCGCCGCTGACCGTGGTGCTCGTGCACGGCTTCTGCCTCGACATCGGCACGTTCCACTTCCAGCGCAAGCTGCTGCGCACCATCCCGGGCGTGCGGATCGTCGCCTACGACCAGCCCGGCCACGGCCGGTCCGGACGACTGACGGCCGGCGAGTACTCCATCCAGCAACTCGGCCGCGACCTGCGCACCGTCATCGACGAGACCGCGCCGACCGGCCCGGTCGTGCTCGTCGGCCACTCCATGGGCGGCATGGTGATCATGGCGCTCGCGGAGCAGTACCCCGAACTGTTCGGCGTGGGCGAGCGCGTCGCCGGGGTCGCGCTCATCGCCACCTCGGCCGGCGAGCTGAGCGGGGTCACGTTCGGGCTGCCGAAGGTACTCGCGAAGGTCCGCACCCCGCTGCTTCCCGTGATCACCAACGCGGGCCGGCTCACGGCCGGCGTGTGGGACCGCGCCCGCCAGGCCCACACCGACCTGGCCTGGATGCTCACCAAGCGGTACGGGTTCGGGTCCACGAAGACCAGCCCGGCCCTGGTGTCCTATGTGGAACACATGAACGCCGCCACCCCCACCGACGTCGTCGCCCGGTACGTGCGCACGATCGACGCGCACAACCGGTTCCCGGCGCTCACCAGCTTCGAGGACTCACCGACCCTCGTCGTCGTCGGCGACGAGGACCTGCTCACCCCGGTCGAGCACGCCGAGGCGATCTGCCGGGTGCTGCCCCTGGCCGAGCTCGTGATCGTCCCGAACGCCGGCCACGTCGTCATGCTGGAGCACCACGAGGCGGTCGACGCGGTGCTCGGCCCGTTCGTGCGTAACCTGGTTCCCGGAGGTACGCGGACGTGAAGGTTGAGCTGGAAACCGTCGAGGACACCCGGGCGTTCGGGCGCAGACTGGCCGGCGTGCTGCGCGCCGGCGACCTGGTCGTGCTGAGCGGGCCGCTGGGCGCCGGCAAGACAGCCCTGGCCCAGGGCATCGGCGCCGGCCTCGGCGTGCTCGGCGCGGTCACCTCGCCCACCTTCGTCATCTCGCGCATCCACAAGCCCGGGCCGGGCGGCACGCTGCCGCTCGTGCACGTCGACGCGTACCGCATCGGCGGTGTCGCCGAGATCGACGACCTGGACCTGGACGCCAGCCTCGACGACTCCGTGACCGTCGTCGAGTGGGGCGTCGACAAGGTCGAGCAGCTCGCCGACGCCCACCTTGAGGTGCGCATCGACCGGCGTGACGACGACTCCCGCCTCGTCGAGGTCGTCGCCCGGGGCGGCGACTGGCCCGACCGCCTCGCCGGGTTGGCCCCACCCTCCCGATAGGGTGCAGGACGTGCTTGTTGTCGTGGTGGACACCTCGACCCCGGCGGTGACCGCCGCGCTGGCCGAGATCTCGGGTGACGGCGTCACCGTGCTCGCCGAGCGGGCGACCGTCGACGGCCGGGCCCACGGCGAGATCCTCGCCCCCCAGCTGTCCGCGTGCCTCACCTCCGCCGGCGTCACCATGTCGCAGGTCGGCGCCGTCGTCGCGGGCGTCGGCCCGGGACCCTTCACCGGCCTGCGGGTGGGCCTCGTCACGGCCGCCTCGGTCGCGCAGTCGCTGGGCGTACCCACGTATGGGGTCGTCTCGCTCGACGGACTCGGCGCCGCGGCACCCGCGCCCGAACCCACGCTGGTCGCGACCGACGCGCGGCGCAAGGAGATCTACTGGGCGGTGTACCTCGACGGGGTGCGGCTCACCGACCCGGCCGTGGGCCGCCCGGCCGACGTCGTGGCCGGCCTGCCGGCCGAGGGTGGCCCGGTGCGCGCGCTCGGCGACGGCGCGATCAGGTACGCCGACGTGCTCGGCCTGCCCGTCGCGGACGAGCCGCGCTACCCGGTGGTGTCCGTGCTCGCGACGCTCGCCGCCCCCCGGGTCCTGGTCGGCGCCCCGTCGGAGCCCTTGACCCCCCTCTACCTGCGCCGCCCCGACGCCGCCGAGCCGCACGCCCGCAAGCCGGTCCTCACGTGATCAGCGACTTCCGCTGGTGGCACATCGAGCCGGTGCTGACGATCGAGGACGAGCTGTTCGGGGCGGAGCGCTGGACGGCCCCGATGTTCTGGAACGAACTGGCCTCCGGCCACTACTACCGGGTGTACCTGGCCAAAGGGGAGGTCGTGGGCTACGCGGGCCTCGCCGCCTCCCCGCCCGACGAGGCATGGATCAACAACGTGGGGGTACGCCGCGACTTCCAGCGCCGCGGGGTCGGCCGCGCCCTCGTCGACGACCTGCACGCGGAAGCGGCCCGGGTCGGCGCCCGGCAGATCCTGCTCGAGGTCGCCGCCGACAACGAGCCCGCCCAGCGCCTCTACGCCAGCTACGGCTTCGAAGTGATCGGCCGCCGCCGCGGCTACTACCAGCCCAGCAACACCGACGCCCTGGTGATGTCCCATGACCTCTGACGAACCGCTCATCCTCGGGATCGAGACCTCCTGCGACGAGACCGGCATCGGCATCGTGCGCGGCAACGTGCTGCTCGCCGACGCGGTCGCCTCCAGCGTCGACGCGCACGCCCGCTACGGCGGGGTCGTGCCCGAGGTGGCCAGCCGCGCCCACCTCGAAGCCATGGTGCCGACCATGAGCCGCGCCCTCGACACCGCCGGGGTCACCCTCGCCGACATCGACGCGATCGCCGTGACGGCCGGCCCGGGCCTCGCGGGCGCGCTGCTCGTCGGCGTCGCCGCCGCCAAGGGGTACGCCCTGGCGGCCGAGAAACCCATCTACGGCGTCAACCACCTCGCCGCGCACGTCGCCGTCGACACGCTCGCCGCCGAATCGGGCGGCCACGGGCTGCTCACCGAACCCGCCATCGCGCTGCTCGTGTCCGGCGGCCACTCGTCCCTGCTCTACGTCGACGACGTCGCCGGGTCGTACGAGCCGCTCGGCGCCACGATCGACGACGCCGCCGGCGAGGCGTACGACAAGGTCGCCCGGCTGCTCGACATGCCGTTCCCCGGCGGCCCGCCCATCGACCGCGCCGCCCAGGGCGGATCGGGCGACGCGATCGCCTTCCCGCGCGGCCTGACGTCGCCGAAGGACCTGGCCGCGCACCGGTTCGACTTCTCCTTCTCGGGCCTCAAAACGGCCGTCGCCCGCTGGGTCGAGGCCCGCGAACGCTCCGGCGACCCCGTGCCCGTCGCCGACGTGGCCGCCTCGTTCCAGGAGGCCGTCTGCGACGTCCTCACCCGCAAGGCCGTCGACGCGTGCCGCACCCGCGGCGTCCGCACCCTGATCATCGGCGGGGGCGTGGCAGCCAACTCCCGCCTCCGCGCGCTCGCCGTCGAACGGTGCGCCCCCCACGGCATCGAGGTGCGCGTACCCCGCCCCGGCCTGTGCACCGACAACGGCGCCATGGTCGCCGCCCTCGGCGCCCGCCTGGTGGTCGCGGGCGTAGCCCCGAGCGCCCTGACCCTCCCCACAGACTCGGCCCTCCCGGTAACGACGGTCACCGTCTGACCCGCGGCCGGCTTTAACCGCGCTATGGCCACTCAAGTACCGAATCCGGCCCCCCCATTCGGTACTTGAGGCCACATAGCGCGGTTATCCACAGGGCGTATCCGCGTAGTTACGAGTTCCGATACGCTTGCGTGTCGCGGTGGGGAGGCATGGTGTCGGACTTCGATCATCACGACTGGGACGGTGCGCCGCCCGAAGGCGGGTTCGTGCAGGTGCGTGTCGACCTTGACGGTGTCAAGGGTTTCGGATCGTTCGTACATGACGAGACGGTTCGAAATCTCGATCCGTTCGCTCAACGGATCGCGCGTGCCTGCGACGACGACACAGTCGCATTCGGCAACCGCCGAGCCTTTCCGGCGCTGTACGAAGCGCGCGCCGACTACCAAGCGAGCCTCCACCAGGCGATCTCGAACCTTCGCGAATTCGTCGCCGCGTCACGGATCCTCGTCGGCGCGGTCGACAAGGTCGTCGAGCAGTACGGCTCAACGGATGCGCTCTCGGCAAAGGCCGTCGACAAGATCCTCGGTGACGCGGTCGCCCAAGCGGCTCTGGAACGGAAGGCGCACGACGAGATGGTGCGCATCGCGTCCGCCCACACTTCGCTGCCCACCTCGGTTACGAAGTGGGGAGAGCCCCGGTGACCGACGACGCGCCAACCACAGCGACTGACTGGTCGAAGTACACGCTCGAACAGATCTGGTCGATGCTGCACGACGAGCGTTCCGAGGCGCTCCATGAGCAGGCCCGCGTCTGGTTCCAGATCGAGTCCATCTGCCGTCACCATGCCGACCAGTTGAGGGCGGCCGCTCTCAAACTCGCCGAAAGCTGGCCTGCGGCCAATGGCAACGCAGCCGAACGCTTCCAGTCGTTCCTGACCACCCTGGTCGCCTACATGGAGCACACCTCCAAGGCTGCCGACACTAACGGCCGCGCTGTCGACTCATACCACGGCGACATCATGGACACCCGCGCGAAGATCGAGAGATTGGCGGCGCGTCACGAGGCGACCAACCGGCCGGAGTACGGCGCCAACCCGCTGGTGGTGCGCAGGACGCTGACAGAAACGGCCCGCGAAATCATGGCGTCGGCAGACACCCGAGCCCACGAGTTCCACCGGGCCGTCAAGATTCCAGCGGCCTTCGTCCCTCGGGACAACGGTTATGAGCCCATCGACGAAAGGTCTGGGGGTGACGGAGCTGGTGGCGGCAATGAGCGGGCAACGACAGGCACACCTGCGCCTGCTGACCGCTCAATCCCACGTGGTCCGATGAGCGCGGGACCGGCATCGGGCACCGAATCGGTTGACCCCGTGCTTGCTGGAGACTTCTCTCCCGTGGGCGTGCCCGTGCCTACGCAATCGGATGTAGGGAGTCCCCTCACCGGCGGATCCGGCATGCCGGTCGGGTCCGCACGCGGCATTGGCGAACCGAACAATGGCTCGCCGGTCGGCCGAGTCATCGGATCGGTTCCTCACGCGACGCCATACAGCGGTGGAGCTGCGAAGGCGCCCACCGGCGGCAACTCGGCAGGCGCTGACGCGTCATTCGGTAAAGGCGGGTCAGCCGGTCACAGTGCCGCTGGCGCGGCCGGCATGGTGGGTGCTCCGATGATGGCGGGAGGCGCCGGCGCCACGCGGGACGGCACGAGGGTTGGGCATCCAGGCGGCGTCATCGGTGGGGATCGGGGCAGGCGACGACGTCCACATGATCCGGACGATCCGTGGCTGATCGAACCGGAGGTGGTCGCTCCCGTGATTGGACCCAAGGCCGCGTCGGCGTGGGATGACGCCTCAGACGAGGAGATGCCCCCGGGGGTTGTGGACATCAAAGGATGGCCGCGGTGAGCCCGACGAATCGGCGGCGGTGGTGGCCGGCGTGGATTGTCGGCGCGATTCTGCTGTTGGTGGCGCCGCCGTCACCCGCCTCTGCTGACACTGTGGAGGACGGCCAGTGGTACGTGAACTTCCTGGCTCTCGGCGACGCCCAAAAGATCACCAAGGGGGCCGGTGTGATTGTCGGCGTCTTGGACACGGGCGTTGGTCGGCATCCGGACCTGTCGGGCGATGTGCTCAACGGAGCGGATGCTCGCATCGGTGGGACTGACCGGGACGGTCGCAACGATCGGGACGGGCACGGAACGCGAATGGCGGGATTGATAGGGGGCAACGGTCGGGTGCGTGGCGTCGCCCCCGAGGCCACGATCCTGCCCGTCAAAGTTATGACCGTTGGAGAGGCCTACGGCTCGATCGCCGAAGGCATCAACTGGGCGGTGGATCACGGTGCCAAGGTCCTATGCATCGCCATTCACGCTGGTGAACCGGCGCTCGACGACGAAGCCGCCATACGTCGGGCGATCCGATCCGATGTAGTCGTCGTGGCGGGTGCGGGAAACGCGGACGGGGCTGACGGGGTCGGGTATCCCGCCGCCTATGAAGGGGTTGTCGCGGCTGGAGGGGTGGACCGCAACGGACACCACGCTGACATCTCGGTCCGCGGCGACAAGATCGTGCTTTCAGCGCCTTCGGATGACATCTCGTCCACCGCTCCCCATGGTGAATACACGCTCGGGACCGGGACGAGCGACTCCACCGCGTTGATCGCTGGGGCGGCCGCGTTGGTGCGGGCGAAGTTTCCTGAGTTGTCGGCCGAGGAGGTTATCCACCGGCTGACGTATACGGCCGACGACAAGGGGCCGGCTGGGCGGGACGACGAGTACGGGTACGGCGTCGTCAACATCGTCAAGGCGCTCACCGCGGACGTGCCGCCGTTGCGCCCGGCTGCGGGCACCTCACCGCAGGCCGAAGGCGAGAGCGCGGGTGACCTGTCCACGGGCACCGTTGTCGCAATCGTGACCGCCGTCCTCGTCGCTGTCGCACTGCTTGCTTTTTTGATCATTCTTGGTCGACGTAATCGCGCTAGGGCCACTTAAGTACCGAATCCGTCGCCGCATTCGGTACTTAAGGACACAAAGCGCGGGAGCGTTCACGTTCATGCTCAGATTGATCATGCGGAGAGGCGGCGAAGTTGCGACTTTGGCCGCACGGAGCGTGGGTGGGGGAGGGCGGGTGGTTATTGTCTGCGGGTGACGTGTGAGGGGCAGGCATGATCGTGCGGATGTGGGAGGTCAAGGCCTACCCGAAGGACTTTCCGGCGCTGCTCGCGTGGGTGTGTGACACGGCCGTACCGGAGGTGGAGGTGCACCCGCTGCACATCTCCAGCGAGGTGTTCTCCTCGACGGACCACCGGCTCGTGGTGATCTCCAAGTGGCGCAGTAATCCGCTGCCGTTGCCCGATCCGCCGGCCGAGCTGGTCGCCCGCAGCCCGCATGTGTGGGACTTCAGCCCTGTTGACCGCTGACCTGCGCAAACGGGATCGGGGCGACCGTCAGCACCGGTGCCGCAGGTGACGGGCGCGGCGTGCTCAGGAGGGTGACCAGCTCGCCCAGCGACTCGACCTTCGTGGGCGGCCAGGAGGAGTCGGCCGGCTTGAACTCGACCGTACGGATCACCGACATGCCCAGCTGGGCGGCGGTCGCCAGCTCCCGGTCGGCCCCGTCGCCGACATACACGCACTCGTGGGGCGCGACGCCCAGCGAAGCGCACGCCGCCAGGTAGATCGCCGGGTCGGGCTTGCCGACGCCGAGGACGGGGGAGAACACGGCGGCGTCGACGTGCGTGGACAGCGGGGTGGTCGACCACAGTTCGGCCGTCTCGATGGTGCAGTTGGTCACGACGCCCAGCCGCCAGCCGGCGGCGCGCAGAGCGGACAACGCGGCCAGCGTCGCCGCCGACGGCCACAGGTGGGACCGCGTGAACGTCCGGCGCCGCGCCGCCGCCAGGCGTACCGCGGAGGTGGACGGCGAGGAACCGGCGTGGACGGCGAGGGTACGCACGGTGTCCTCGACGGAGCCGAGGCGGCCGGTCAGCCGGTCCGGCCACGAGACGTGGAACAGGTCGCGGTAGACGACCGGATCGACGCCCACGTCACGGGCGGTCAGAGCGATCATCGCGTCGCGTTCCTCGTCGCCGCCGGACACGAGCGTGTTGTAGAGGTCGAGCAGCACCGCGGGCATGCCGGGCACGCTACCGCAGCGGCCCAAAAATGGAAGGCGCCGCAGGTCACCGCGCACGTACCGTCGAGGGACTATGCGCGGATTACCTGTCCCCGACCCCGGGACACCTCCCACGCGCACGTCCACCGGTTACCTCTGGTGGCTCGTGCGGGTCCAGGCGTCGACCGTCGTCGCCGCCATCATGTTCGGCGTGGTCTGGAGCCTCGCCCAGGCGCTCATGCCCGCGGCGATCGGCAAGGCCATCGACCTGGGCGTCACCGCCCGCGACACCGGCGCTCTCGTCCTGTGGACGGGGGCGCTTCTCGCGTTGGGCGTCCTGCAGGCGTACGCGGGCATCATGCGGCACCGCAACGCCTGCCAGAACTGGCTGGGTTCGGCCTACCGGACGATGCAGCTCACCGTGCGGCAGGCGACCCGCCTGGGCGCCACGCTGCCGAAGCGGATGGCGACCGGCGAGGTCGTCAGCGTCGGCATGTCGGACGTGGCCCATATCGGCGACACGGTCGACATCCTGGGCCGCGGGGCGGGGGCGGTGGTCGGCATCGTCACCGTCGCGACGATCATGTTGACCACGTCGTTGCAGCTCGGCCTCGTGGTCGTCCTCGGCGTCCCGCTGCTGACCCTCGCGGTGACCTTGCTGATCCGGCCGCTGCACAAGCGGCAGGCGGCCTACCGCGCGGAGCAGGGCGGGCTGACCACCCGCGCGGCCGACATCGTCACCGGGCTGCGCGTGCTGCGCGGCGTGGGTGGTGAGGCGGCGTTCGCGGCGCGCTACCGGGCCGAGTCGCAGCGGCTCAGGGCCGCGGGCGTACGGGTGGCGAAGGTCGACTCGCTGCTGGAGGCGACCCAGGTGCTGCTCCCGGGCGTGTTCGTGGCGCTCGTGACGTGGCTCGGCGCCCGGCTCACGGTGGCGGGCGACATCACGCCGGGACAGCTGGTGGCCTTCTACGGGTACGCGGTGTTCCTCATGATGCCGCTGCGCACGCTCACCGAGGCGGTAAACAAGATCACCCGGGGGCACGTGGCGGCCGGCCGGGTCCTGGGGCTGCTGCGGCTGACCCCGGAGCTGGCCGACCCCGCCGTGCCCGCGACCGTCCGCGACCCGGGCGCCGCCGAGCTGGTCGACCCCGAGTCGGGGCTGGTCGTGGCGCCCGGGCGGGTCACCGCCGTGGCGGCGGCGCGCCCCGAGGAGGCCACCGCCATCGCTGACCGGCTCGGCCGGTACCGCGACAGCGACGCCGCGCTCGACGGCGTACCCCTGAGGCAGTTGACCAGGGCGAGCGTCCGCGACCTGATCCTGGTCGCGGACAACGACGCCCGGCTGTTCTCCGGGCGGCTGCGCGACGAGCTGGCGCCGCGCGGCGCGGACGACGAGCGGATCGCGGCGGCGCTCGACGCCGCCAGCGCCCGCGACATCGTCGACGCCCTGCCGGACGGGCTGGACGCGCAGGTGGCGGAGCGGGGACGGGAGTTCTCGGGCGGGCAGCAGCAGCGGCTGCGGCTGTCCCGGGCGCTGCTGGCCGACCCGCCGATCCTGGTGCTCGTCGAGCCCACGAGCGCGGTCGACGCGCACACGGAGGCGCGCATCGCGGCGCGCCTGGCAAAGGCGCGGGCCGGACGCACGACCGTCGTGTGTACGACGAGCCCGCTGGTGCTCGACCGGGCCGACCGGGTCGCGTTCGTCGACGGCGGCCGGGTGGTCGCCGAGGGCACCCACCGGGAGTTGCTGGACCGCGTGCCGCGCTACGCCGCGACCGTGACCCGAGGGGAGGACGGATGAGGGAGATCCTGCCGATCGCGTCGGCGGCGCAGGTGCGCCGGTACGCGCGCCGGCTGATGCTGCGCTACCCCCGCCAGCTGGCGGGCGCCCTGCTGCTGCACGGTTGCGCGGCCGTCGCCGGGCTGGGCCTGCCCTGGCTGGTGGGCCGGCTGATCGACGAGGTGAAGGACGGCACGTCCACGGCGACCGTCGACACGATCGCGCTGGCGATCGCGGGGTGCGTCGTGGTGTGCGCGGCGTTCACCCGGTACGCGACGTACGTGTCGGCGCGCCTGGGCGAGCGGATCCTCGCCGAGCTGCGGGAGGACTTCGTGTCCCGGGCGCTGTCGGTGCCGCTGTCGACGCTGGAGCGCGCCGGTACGGGCGACCTGCTCACCCGCACCACGCGCGACGTGGACACGCTGGCCCGCACGGTGCGCTACGCCCTGCCGGAGATCCTGGTCGCGTGCGTGATGGGCGGCTTCGCTATCGGGGCGCTGTTCCTGCTGGGGCCGGCGCTGGCGGTGCCGCTCGTGTTCGGGGTGCCGATCATCTGGGCGGGCACCCGGTGGTACCTGCGCCGCGCGCCGGAGGGCTACCTGCGCGAGAACGCCGCGTACGCCGACATCACTGACGGGCTCGCCGAGACCGTGGACGGCGCGCGCACGGTGGAGGCGCTGGGCACGCAGGCCCGCCGGGCGGCGCGTACGGACGACGACATCCGGCGTTCGTTCCGGGCCGAGCAGTACACGCTACGGCTGCGTACGGTCTTCTTTCCCCTGGCGGAGATCGGCTACGTCGTACCGGTGGTCGCGACGCTGTTCGCGGGCGGTTTCTACTACTCGTGGGGCTGGGCGACGCTCGGCCAGGTGACCGCGGCGGTCCTGTACGTGCAACAGCTCGTCGACCCGATCGACCGGCTGCTGTCCTGGCTCGACGAGTTGCAGGTCGGCGCGGCGTCGCTGGCCCGGGTGCTCGGCGTGGGGTCGGCGGAGTCGGTGGACAAGGGGGTCCGGCCCCCGGCCGGTGCGGGTGTCATGGCCGCCCGGGACGTCCGGTTCTCCTATGTGGACGGCCGGGACGTGCTGCACGGTGTGGACCTCACGCTGGCGCCGGGGGAGCGGCTGGCGATGGTCGGGCCGAGCGGGGCGGGCAAGTCGACCCTGGGCCGGCTGCTCGCCGGCATCCACCGGCCCCGTACGGGCAGCATCACGGTCGACGGCGTCGTCCTGGCCGACCTGCCGCTCGACGAGCTGCGCCGCCAGGTCGCGCTCGTGACGCAGGAGCACCACGTGTTCCTCGGCACGCTGCGCGAGAACCTGACCATGGTGCGGCCGGGCGCCACCGACGACGAGGTGCGCGCCGCGCTGGCGGCCGTGGACGCGCTGGACTGGGCCGTCGGCCTGCCGGACGGCCTGGACACCCAGGTCGGCGGCGCGGGCGCCGCGCCGACGAGCGGGGCGAGCGCGCTCTCGCCGGCGCAGGCCCAGCAGCTGGCGCTGGCCCGGCTCGTGCTCGCCGACCCGCACACGCTGGTCCTCGACGAGGCCACCTCGCTCATCGACCCGCGCGCGGCCCGGCATCTGGAGCGGTCACTGGCCGGCGTGCTGTCCGGGCGTACGGTCATCGCGATCGCCCACCGGCTGTTCTCGGCGCACGACGCCGACCGGGTCGCGGTCGTGGAGGACGGGCGGATCAGCGAGCTGGGCCCGCACCACGAGCTGGTCGAGGCCGGCGGGGCGTACGCGTCCCTGTGGCGCTCGTGGCACGGGTCGTCCCAGCGCCAGACCGACGAGCTGGCCGGAGTCAGCGGAAGCTGACCGCGTCGTTGCGCCACAGCCGCAGGTCGCCGATCGACCACGTCTGGCTCGCCTCGATGCCGTCCCCGACGGCGACCAGCCGCAGGTAGCGGGCGTTCTGGCGGGGGAAGGTCACCGCGCTCGACCGGGCCCCGCCCGCCCGGGTGACCCGCGTCCAGCGGTTCCCGTCGGCGGAGGTGAGCACGTCGAACTCGTGCGCGTAGTCGAAGGGGAAGGCCTCGGCGTCCAGCGTCAGCCGGCTGAACACGCGCTTGGCGCCGAGGTCGACCTGGAACCACTGCCCGCCGGCGAGCCGCTGGCGCGAGCGCCAGCCGGAGGCCGGGTCGGCGTCGAGCGCGGCGGCCGCCTGCTCGGGGTGGTGCGACGCGCTGGCGACCCAGCCCGTACGGGGCAGCTCGCTGGGGCCGGTGGCCGGGCGCGGCAGGGGCGCCGGCGGCGCGACGCGCGGCGTGCCCCCGCCGCCGATCCGGTCGGGCGCGTTGTTGTCGACCAGCCACAGGTGGTTGAAGATCGCGCGCACGTCGCGCCGCCAGGCCGGGTCGTCCTGGTCGACCTCGTTCAGGGCGGCCGCGTCGATGCCGAGCTGGTTCGTCGGCGCGTACGTGTCGGCGACGACGTACCCGCCGAAGTCCCGCAGCGCTTCGAAGATCTTGATGGCGGCCGGGTTGGTCAGCCGCACGTGGTCCATGGTCAGCGACGGGTTGATCGCCAGCAGCGCGCCCATCTTCAGGCGCCGGTCGGGCGCGTCGCGGCACGGCTCGAGGGTGCAGTAGACCGTGGCCGCGTCGGCGTCGTTGCGGTCGGCCGGCCAGCGGAATCCGGGCTGGTCGTCGTCCGGCTCGTAGGCCAGGTACTTCTGGGCCCAGACGCCGAGCTGCAGCGCGTGCGCGATCGGCGCCGGGCCGCTGAGCTCCCCGGGCGCGAGCTGCCCGCCGATGCTGGACAGCCCCGAACCGGCGTGCCCGCCGTACGTGCCGTCGCCGTAGAGGTCGGCCTCCGTGGCCCGGTTGCCGTGCGGCTCGCTGTCCGCGCCGCACCGGGCCGCGGACCGCAACTGCAGGAGGGTACGCCCGTCCGGGTACACCACGGCGGTGGCGTTGCCGGGTGAGGCGTAGGTCGGGGCGACCACCGCGTCGCCGATCACGGTCGAGCGGGGGAACAGCACCGGCCCCAGGTTGGCGGTGCCCCGGCAGCGCCCGCCGTAGGTCACGCCGTCCGCGTCGTACGCCCCGCCGTCGGGGCCGCGCAGCGTGTACGTGGCGTAGCTGCCGGCCCGCGCCGGGTGCGCGAACGTGTTCGGCTCCAGGGCGACCTTGTCCTCGGCGCGCAGGTAGGTGCGCTCGTAGACGGCCCCGGAGCCGATCGGGGTGTTCCAGATGCTCGTGCTCGCGAACGGCTGGCGCAGCGGGTCGCGCGGCCCGGCCGGCTGTCCGGTTGCGGTGGGCGCGGTCGTGGCAGGAGGGCTGGTCGGGGCGCTCATGGTCGCGTTGCCGGCGCGCTCGCCGCCGGGCGGGCCCGCCGCGGGCGCGGCGATGGGCGGCGCGGTGACCGTCGACGCGGCGGTGCTGTGGCCGGGCGCGGCGGCGCGGGGGGTGCAGGCGGGGCCGGCGCAGGCGGCGGCGTCACCCCAGCTCAGGGCCGCGACCGCGAGCACGGCGGCGGCGGACGTCGTGACCGCGATGACGTAGGCGCGGGGAGAACGGTGCATGGGGACGCTCCGGTGCCGGCGCTGGTCACCTCGGTGATCCGGGACTCAGCGACGATCAACGATACGATGTGCGCCGATCTCCGTACAAGGCCCCATTGTGGACATGGCGAAGGGTGCCGGCCATGGCGACCGGCACCCTTTCGCCGAAGGTCAGCGACCCAGGAGCTTCTCGACGGCCGCGTCGATCGTGCCCTCGTCGGGCGACGCGTACGACTTGAGGGTGTCCTTGTTGTAGGTCATGAAGCTCGGGCACCGCGTGGCGGGCGCGTTGACCGTGCCGCCGTCGCCGATCTTCTGGCCGGTCTTGGCGGCGTAGAAGGTCAGCGTGTACCGCGACGACACGTAGTCGACCGTCAGCTTCTTGCCGTCGCTGGCCTTGATGTCGCACTTCTGGCCGACGGTCTCGCTGCCCTCCACGTACGAGACGCAGGCGACGACGCTCACCGTGGTGAAGTCCGCGATCTTGGCGTAGTACTTGGCGGTCGAGTCCAGGAACCGGTGGCTCCAGCTGGTCGGCCGGTCCGGGCGGTTGGAGAAGGCGAACGCCTTGTTGGCGGAGCCGGCGTTGTAGTCGGCCGCGTTGAGGATCGCGCCGCCGTCACACACGTCGGCGAAGTCGCTGGAGTACTTCGCCGTGATCGCGTTGTTGTTGTTCTGCTGGCCGCTGCCGCTCGTGGGCGGCGCGGCCGTGGCCGCCGGCGCGCTGTTCTGCGTCGTCGGGGTGGTGGGCTCGTCCTTGTCGGCGCTGAGATACCAGGCCACGCCGCCTCCGCACAGGAGGAGCAGCAGCACCAGTATGCCGACGAGGAGCCCGATGATGAGGCCCTTGTTGGACTTGGCCGGCGGCTGGCCGCCGGGGAAGTAACCGGGCTGCGCGCTGTAGGGCTGCTGGCCCTGGGTGCCGTAAGCGGGGAAGCCGGCCTGTGTCGGCTGCGCGTAGGGCGAGCCTGGTGCCTGCGGCGCGTAAGGGGATGTCGGCGCCTGCTGCGGCTGCGGCCAGTTGGGATCGGGCTGGCCGGGGTGTTGCGCGTAGGGGTCGCTCACGAGCTGTTCCATTCACCTGATCTACGACTGTTTAAACCGATCGCTTGGCACTGTAGATGCTTCGTGCCAGGGCCGGGGGTGGTAGGACCGTGTTCTCTGTCTCCACTGCTCCCGACGTCGAAACTTTCGATACCGGGTGACGCTCCCGGGTGCGGCAGAAGCGGGGCCAGGCGATGCGACAGTCGGCAATTTTCACGCATTTGTTTGTTATCGATGTGCCTGATCGCGGCCCCGGCAAAGATTTCGCATCGAGG
This sequence comes from Luedemannella helvata, assembly GCF_039528415.1. Lineage (NCBI taxonomy): Bacteria > Bacillati > Actinomycetota > Actinomycetes > Micromonosporales > Micromonosporaceae > Luedemannella > Luedemannella helvata. The sequence goes on along the minus strand of NZ_BAAALS010000001.1, from coordinate 280,897 downwards.
GCTGCCGAAATATATCGACACTAGGCTATCGTGTGGCCCGCGCTTCCTCCGTCCCCACCATCCCGATAAGTACCGAGCGGTGAGTGCTTCCTGCCCGGAAGAAAGGGAGCCCCATGCGACTGGGCCGATTGCCCGCCACCTCGACGCACCGCCGACGGCGCCTGCGGACCGCGTTGTTCGCCAGCGCCGCGCTCGCGGCGTCCGTCCTGGTTCCGCTCGCCGTCACCTCGGCGAGCGCGGCGACCGTCGTGACCGACTTCCATCACGACTTCGAGAGCGGCCAGACCCACGGCTGGGCCGGCAACGGCGTCACGGCTGAGAACGTCGTCGCGGGCGCCGACGCCCACGGTGGCACCGGGGTGCTGTCCGTGCACGACAAGACCGGCTGGGGCGTCGCCGTGCGCGACCTGACCCCCTTTGTGCGGCCGGGCGTCGAGTACACCCTGACCGCCTGGGTGCGGGCCGCCGCCGGCTCAGGCGCGGTCACCATGACGGTCAACGCCGGCAGCGACTACCAGAACTCCGGCTCCTACGAGGTGCCCTTCGACGCCACCGGCTGGACCCGGATCAGCCGTACCTACACGGCGGCGGCCGGACAGGCGCTGCCCAGTCCACTGCAGGTCTATTTCGAACAGAGTGACCCTCTCGTGCCGTACTACGTCGACGACGTGACCCTGACCCATGTGGACTCCGGCGACCCCTCGGGAACCCAGACCGTCTTCGCCCACGACTATGAGGACGGCAGCGCGCAGGGCTGGGGCCCGCGCGGCAGCGTGACCGTCGCGACCAGCACCGAGCAGGCGCACGCCGGTACGCGCAGCCTGAAGACCACCGGACGTACCGCCAACTGGCACGGGCCGGCCATCAACCTGCTCGACAAGGTCGCCGCCGGGACGCAGTACACGTTCACGGCCTATGTCCGGATGGTCGCCGGCTCGGACACCATCGGCGCGACCGTGCAGAAGACCGTCGACGGCACCCAGAGCTGGGACGGGGCCAGCGACCGGGTCACGGCCACCGACACCGGCTGGACGAAGCTGACGGGCACGTGGACCGCCCCGGCGAACGCCACCGAGCTGACCCTCTACGTCGAGGGCGCGGCGGCCACCTCGGAGTACTACCTCGACGACGTGTCGCTGACCTACGAGGGTGAGCCGACCGACCCGCCACTGCCGGCCGGCCTGGAGCGGGTCGACAGCTTCGGCCCCAACCCCGGCAACCTCAACATGTACGTGCATGTGCCCGCCACCCTGCAGGCCAAGGCGCCGATCGTGGTCGCCGCGCACTACTGCACCGGGACGGCGTCCGCCTTCTACACCGGCTCCGGCTTCGGCGTGAAGGAGATCGTGCAGGCGTCCGACCGGCTCGGCTTCATCATGATCTTCCCGGAGGCGACGCGGGACGGGCGCTGCTTCGACAGCGCGAGCCCGCAGTCGCTGCGTCGCGACGGCGGCAGCGACCCGGTCAGCGTGAAGTCCATGGTGGACTACGTGCAGGCCAACTACACCACCGACCCGCAGCGGGTCTTCGTCATGGGCGCGTCCTCCGGCGCGATGCTGACCCAGGTGCTGCTCGGCAACTACCCGGACGTGTTCGCCGCGGGCGTGTCGTTCATGGGCGTACCGCACAGCTGCTTCGCCACCGGCAGCTCGTCGAACCTGTGGAACAGCGACTGCGCGCAGGGCACCGTGGCGAAGACCGGCGAGCAGTGGGGTGACCTGGTCCGGGCCGCGTACCCCGGGTACACCGGGGCGCGCCCGCGCGTGCAGCTGTGGCACGGCACGGAGGACGACATCATCTCGTACAACAACCTGGCCGAGGGCGTGAAGGAGTGGACGAACCTCCACGGCGTCTCCGACCAGCCGGCCGCCAGCCGCACGCTGGAGGGCACCTGGACGCGCAAGCGGTACGGCGGCACGGGCGCGACCCCGCCCGTCGAGGCGATCACGGTCACCGGCAACGGGCACGACCTGCCCCGCCCGGAGATGCACGCGTACGCCCTGGCGTTCTTCGGCCTGGACGCCCCGGTGATCGAGCCGGACCCGGACCCGGAGGGCGGCCCGCAGACGCTGCTCAACCACGGCTTCGAGAACGGCACCACCCAGGGCTGGACCCCGCGCGGGGGGCCGGAGGTGGTCGCGAACAGCACGGCGGTGGCCCACACCGGCACCCACAGCCTGTCGGTGACCGGCCGGACGCAGAGCTGGAACGCGCCCGTGGTCAGCCTGCTCGGCCGGCTCCGGCCGGGCGTCAGCTACCAGGTCGAGGCCTGGGTACGCACGTCGTCGGCGCACCCGACGGCCACCGCCCGGATCACCATGGAGCGGCGCCTGGGCGGCACCCCGACCTACGAGGGCATCTCGGGGGGCACGCCGGTCACCAGCGACGGCTGGACCAAGCTGTCGGGCCGCTACATCCTGGCCGACGACGTGGACTTCCTGACCCTGTACGTCGAGACGGACGGCATCGAGGACTTCTTCATCGACGACGTGAAGATCACCTTCCTGCCGACCCTGCCGATCCAGACCGACATCGCGTCGCTCAAGGATGAGTTCGCCCGCTACTGGCCGCTCACGGGGGCGGCCGTCGAGGTGCCCCAGCTGCTCGGCGACCACGCCACGCTGCTGGCCAAGCACTTCAACTCCGTGACCCCCGGCAACGCGATGAAGTGGGACACCGTGCAGGCCCAGCCGGGCGTGTGGAACTTCGCGCGGGCCGACCGCATCATCGCGCTCGCCGAGGCGAAGGACATGAAGGTGTACGGGCACGTGCTCGCCTGGCACTCCCAGCTGCCCGCCTGGGTGTTCCAGGACGGCGCCGGCAACCCGCTGCCGGTCAACGCCGAGAGCAAGCAGCTCGTGCTCGACCGGCTCGCCGACCACATCCGCGCGCTCGTCGGACGGTACAAGGGCAAGGTCTACGCCTGGGACGCGGTGAACGAGGTCATCTCGGACGCGGCCGACGAGACGTACCGGCAGAGCGACTACTACAAGTACACCGGGCTCGACTTCATCCGGACCGCGTTCCGGGTGGCGCACGAGACGGACCCGGACGCGAAGCTGTGCATCAACGACTACAACACCCAGCTGCCGGACAAGGCGGCGAAGTACCTGGCACTGGTGAAGCAGCTGCTCGCGGAGGGCGTGCCGGTCGACTGCGTCGGGCACCAGATGCACCTGCTCGTCAACGACTCGCCCGCGCAGATCGACAAGGTGCTCGGCCAGTTCCAGGCCCTGGGCCTGCGCCAGCGCATCACCGAGCTCGACATCAGCGTGTACGCCGACCGCTACGACTCGTACGACCCGATCCCGGACTCGGCGATCGCCGCCCAGCGGGCGCAGTACAAGGCGGTGTTCGCGGCCTTCCTCAAGCACGCGGCCGGCATCGACTCGCTGACCTTCTGGGGCCTCGCCGACGACGACACGTGGCTGACCAGTTTCCCGATCAACCACCTCGACACGCCACTGCTGTTCGACGACCGCCTGCAGGCCAAGCCGGTCTTCCATGACGTGGTCGACCTGGCCGGGAACTGGCTGCCCGCCGGGCCGCGCACGGCGACGCTGAGCGCGGACCAGGTCGTGCTGCCCACCAAGGGGGCGGGCTCGTTGACCGTGACCTTGTCGGCCAGCTGGTGCCCGGCCACGGGCAGCAAGGTCGTCGCGGTCGGCGCCAGGGGCACGCTGTCGGCGCCGCTCAGCAAGACCAGGTCCGGTACGTACGCGGCCAAGCTGCCGCTGGGCGGCAAGACCCCGGCCGGCCGGTACGACGTCTACCTGTCGGGCACGGACTGCGTCGGCACCACGTACGCCCCGCCCGCGGCGTCGGCGCGGCTGGCCACGTTCACCGTGCTGAACCCCACGACGGTCAGCCTGGACGTGGTCGCCGAACCGGCCCGCAAGGGCAGGGAACTCGCCGGCCTCGGCGTCCTGCAGCGGCTGTCCGACGGCAAGCTGACCGGCTTCTCGGGCGCCCAGCTCGTGGTCGAGTTCAAGGCCGACGGTGCCACCTCGTACACGCCGGTCACCACCGCGACGACCATCTTCGGCGGCATCTACGCGTTCCAGGCCACCGCGAAGGTCAGCGGCACGTGGCGCGTCCGGTACGCCGGCGACGCCACCCACGCCCCGTCGGACGCGACGGATCACGTGGCGGTGCGCTAGCCGGGTGGGGCCGGCATCCCGTCCGGGTCGCCGGCCCCACCCGCAACGCGCGGCTGCTGGTCCGGGCGGGAGATCGGGGCGGTGACCGCGCGGGTGAGCCGGACCAGGTCGGTGGGGGACAGCTCGACCTGAAGGCCGCGCCGGCCGGCGCTGACGAACACCGTGTCGAACTTCTCCGCCGACTGGTCGATCACCGTGGGCAGGGCCTTGCGTTGGCCGAGCGGGCTGATGCCGCCGCGCACGTAGCCGGTCGTCCGCTCGGCGAGGGCCCGGTCGGCGAGCGTGGCGCGCTTGCCGCCGGCCGCCGCCGCGAGGGCCTTGAGGTCGACCTCGCCGGTGACCGGCACGACGGCGACCGTCAGCGCGCCGTCGACCTCGGCGACCAGTGTCTTGAACACCCGGGCGGGGTCCTGGCCGAGCGCCGCGGCCACCTCGAAGCCGTAGTTCGGCGTCTGCGGGTCCACCTCGTACGGGTGCAGTGTGTGCTTGACCTTCTGCTTCGTCAGCAACGCGGTCGCGGGAGTGCCTTGAGCTGCCACGGTGAGTCAGGCTACCGGTACGGCGCGAGCGATTATCGCCGTCGGCGCCCCCGCCACCCGGGTGAGCAGCAGCGTTCCCGCGCCGCCGCCGGACAGCCGCAGGTCGCGGCGCAGCCGTTCGGGCTCCAGCGCCGAGCCGCGCTTGCGGATCTCCAGGATGCCCAGGCCGTGGGCCCGGACCGCCGCGCGCAGCCGCTTCAACGAGAAGGGCAGCGTCTCCAACACCTCGAACCCCGACGCGTACGGGCTGGGAGCGGCCCCATCCGTGTAGCAGTAGGCGATCGTCGGGTCGGCCAGGCGAGCGCCGATCGTGGCGGCGAACTCCGCGACCAGGTGGGCGCGCACGACCGCGCCGTCGGGGTCGTGCACGAACCGGCCCACTGGCCCGACCGGGGCGAGGGCATCCCCGGAGCCCACGAGCTGGTTCACCGCGCGGTCGCGCGTACTCAGCAGGGTCGCCTTTCGCGGCGCCTGGGCCAGCGGCCCGCACCAGAGCGCGGCCTCGACCACCTCGCCGGCCACGCTGACCCACTCGGCCTCGGCGTGCGCCGGGATCAGCGCGTGGTCGATGCCCGGACCGAGCTTGAGGACGGTCGCGGGGACCCGCTCGGCGAGGCCGGTGACGAAATCCCAGGGCGGAGAGTAGGCGCGGGGGTCGAAGACGCGCCCGCCGCCGGCTCTGCGCCGGGCCGGATCGCAGAACACGCCGTCCACCGTGTCCAGTGGCACGGCGGTCGCGTCCGCGCACGTGACGGTGACCTGGTCGGACAGGCCGAGGGCGGCCACGTTCGCGGCCGCGACGGCGGCGGTGAGCGGGTCGGCGTCGACGGCGCGGACGCGCAGGCCCGCGCGGGCGAAGGCGATCGTGTCCGCGCCGATGCCGCAGCCCAGGTCGGCGACGTGGCGCACGCCGGCGGCGGCGAGGCGCTCGGCCCGGCGGGTGGCCACGGCCGCGCGGGTGGCCTGTTCGAGGCCGGCGCGGGTGAAGAAGAGGCGCGCGGCGTCCGGCCCGAACTTGGCGCCGGCCCGGTGGCGCAGGCCGGCCTGCGTGAGCGCGGTCGAGGCCAGGTCGGCGGGAATGCCGGCGGCGCGCATCGCCGCGGCGGCGGCGAGCGGATCCGGCGGGCTGTCGGCCCACAGCGCCCCGGCTGCGGCGAGGGCGTCGGCTCCCTCGGGGGCGAGCAGCGCGGCGAACCGCGCCGCGGCGTCGGTGGGCTGGGTCACGGCGCTATTGTCGCCGCCGTGCTCACTTCGGTGGGGCGGGCTCCACGACGCAGTCGGGTCCCGGGTACACGAGGCTCTCGTGCCCGTCGGTGAAGCGGACGAGGTACGGCGGACCGCCGTTCTCGCCGCGCACCTCCAGGATCTCGCCGTACTTGTCGTGCGCGCCGACGACCTTGCCGTGGACGTGAAGTCGGTCACCCGTGGCTGCCTTCATAAGCCCGACGATGCCTTATGGGGGCGGATCGTCGCAGGAAAACGGCGCCACGCTGGCACTCTAGTTGACGGAGTGCTAGCGGCGGCATAACCTGCGGGTTAGCACTCTCGCACCGAGGGTGCCAGCTCGCCGGGGCTACCGGCGGGCGTTCGCCCGGCGGTGCCGGCACCCGCGACGACGGGCCGTCAGGCGGTACCTGGTAAGCAGACAAGATACCCCAGGAGGGTATGCCCGTGACTACCGCGACGAAGGTTGCGATCAAGCCGCTCGAGGACCGCATTCTGGTCCAGGCGAACGAGGCTGAGACGACCACGGCGTCGGGTCTTGTGATCCCGGACACCGCCAAGGAGAAGCCGCAGGAGGGCACGGTCATCGCCGTAGGCCCGGGCCGCTTTGACGAGAAGGGCGCCCGCGTCCCGCTCGACGTCAAGGTCGGCGATGTCGTCATCTACTCGAAGTACGGCGGCACCGAGGTCAAGTACGCCGGCGAGGAGTACCTGGTGCTCTCCGCCCGCGACGTCCTCGCGGTCATCGAGAAGTGACCAACCGATAGTGCTGCCGCCCCGGCCCCCGTTCGCGGGGGACCGGGGCGCAACACGTGAAGGGACCGGATACAACATGGCGAAGATCCTGAGCTTCTCCGACGACGCGCGGCACCTGCTGGAGCACGGCGTCAACGCGCTCGCCGACGCGGTCAAGGTCACCCTCGGCCCGCGCGGGCGCAACGTCGTCCTGGACAAGAAGTTCGGCGCCCCCACCATCACCAACGACGGCGTGACGATCGCCAAGGAGATCGACCTCGCCGACCCGTACGAGAACCTCGGCGCGCAGCTGGTCAAGGAGGTGGCGACCAAGACCAACGACGTGGCGGGCGACGGCACCACCACCGCCACCGTGCTGGCCCAGGCGCTCGTCCGCGAGGGCCTGCGCAACGTGGCCGCCGGCGCGGCCCCGGGTTCCCTCAAGCGCGGCATCGACGCGGCCTCCGCCGCGATCGGCGAGGCGCTGCTCGACAAGGCCCGCGAGGTCGCCACCCGCGACGACATCGCGCAGGTCGCCACGGTCTCCGCGCAGGACGCCACCATCGGCGACCTGATCGCCGAGGCCATGGAGAAGGTCGGCCGCGACGGCGTCATCACCGTCGAGGAGGGCTCCACCCTCGCGACGGAGCTCGACGTCACCGAGGGCATGCAGTTCGACAAGGGCTACATCTCCCCGCACTTCGTGACCGACGCTGAGGCCGGCGAGGCCGTCCTCGAGGACGCGTACCTGCTCATCACCACGCAGAAGATCTCCGCCATCGAGGAGCTGCTCCCGCTGCTGGAGAAGGTGCTGCAGGCCGGCAAGCCGCTCATGCTGATCGCCGAGGACGTCGACGGGCAGGCCCTGTCGACCCTCGTGGTCAACTCCATCCGCAAGACCATCAAGGTCGCCGCGGTGAAGGCGCCCGGCTTCGGCGACCGCCGCAAGGCCATGCTGCAGGACATCGCGATCCTCACCGGCGGCGAGGTCGTCGCGCCCGAGCTCGGCTACAAGCTCGACGGCGTGGGCCTTGAGGTGCTCGGCACCGCCCGGCGCGTCGTCGTCACCAAGGACACCACCACGATCGTCGACGGCGGCGGCACCGACGCCGACGTCGCCGCGCGGGTCGCCCAGATCCGCAAGGAGATCGAGGCCTCCGACTCCGACTGGGACAAGGAGAAGCTCAACGAGCGGCTCGCCAAGCTCGCCGGCGGCATCGCCGTCATCAAGGTGGGCGCCGCGACCGAGGTCGAGATGAAGGAGCGCAAGCACCGCATCGAGGACGCGATCTCGGCGACGAAGGCGGCCGTCGAGGAGGGCGTGATCCCGGGCGGCGGCGCCGCTCTGGCGCAGGTCGCCGGTACGCTCGCCGACGGCCTGGGCCGCACCGGCGACGAGGCGACGGGCGTCGCGATCGTCCGCAAGGCGCTCGTCGAGCCGCTGCGCTGGATCGCGCAGAACGCCGGCCACGACGGCTACGTCGTCGTGTCCAAGGTCGCCGACGCCGAGTTCGGGTACGGCCTCAACGCGGCCACCGGCGAGTACGTCGACCTGGTCAAGGCGGGCATCATCGATCCGGTGAAGGTGACCCGCAACGCGGTCGCCAACGCCGCGTCGATCGCCGGCCTGCTGCTCACCACGGAGAGCCTGGTCGTCGACAAGCCCGAGAAGGCCGCCCCGGCGGCCAACGGCCACGGTCACGGCCACTCCCACGGCCACGGCCACGGCCACCAGCACGGGCCGGGTTTCTGACCCTTTCATAACGGCGGGGGGCCGGGACGCATCAGCGTCCCGGCCCACCGCCGTTCCCACCCCTCCCACGCCTCCGGCCCCGGCACCCCGCCCTCGCGCCAGCGCCCTCGCGCCGATGCGCCTGTGCGCCGGGCCCGTGCGTACGGACGCGTGGGCGTCCTCTGGTCGCCAAGGTGCGCACTTTGGCGGCTACCAGGGCG